>NZ_CP047029.1:2530000-2830000 GCF_009796805.1 Algibacter sp. L1A34
AAATAGCAGTGATATTATTATATAAAAAAAGTGATCAGCTTAGTTGATCACTTTTTTTATTATTTAAAGTTTACTCAGAGATATTACAATCCGAAAGCAGCTTTTACTTTATCTACATAATCTAATTTCTCCCAAGTAAATAATTCAACATCTAATGTTATTGATTCACCGTTTGGTTGTGAGAATGATTTAGTAACCGTTTCATTTTTACGTCCCATGTGTCCGTATGCAGCGGTTTCGCTATATATAGGTGCTCTAAGTTTTAAACGCTCTTCGATAGCAAATGGACGCATATCGAAAAGTTCTGAAACTTTTTCAGCTATTTCTCCGTCGGTCATATTAAAGGTACAAGTTCCGTAAGTATCTATAAAAATTCCCATAGGTTCAACAACACCAATAGCATAACTAACTTGTACTAAAACTTCACTAGCAACACCTGCTGCTACTAAATTTTTAGCAATATGTCTTGTAGCATAAGCAGCACTTCTGTCTACTTTACTTGGATCTTTTCCTGAGAAAGCACCGCCACCATGTGCGCCTTTACCACCGTAAGTATCTACAATAATTTTTCTACCAGTTAAACCAGTATCACCATGAGGTCCACCAATAACAAATTTACCAGTAGGGTTTATATGATATTTAATATCGTTATTGAATAAATTCTGAATAGTTTCAGGTAAATCTGAAATTACGCGTGGAATTAAAATTTCAACAATATCTTTTCTGATTTTTGCAAGCATAATATCGTCGGCATCAAAATCATCATGTTGTGTAGAAACTACGATGGCATCAATACGTTGTGGTACATTATCATCACTATATTCAATAGTTACTTGACTTTTAGAATCTGGTCTTAAGTAAGTAATATCTTTATTTTCGCGACGTAATTCTGCTAAAACTTTTAAAATCCTGTGAGACAAATCTAAAGCTAATGGCATGAAATTTTCTGTTTCATTACTAGCATAACCAAACATCATACCTTGATCTCCTGCACCTTGTTCTTCTTTGGTTCCGCGATCTACACCTTGACTAATATCGTCTGATTGTTCGTGAATAGCGGAAAGTACGCCACACGAATTTCCATCAAACATATACTCTCCTTTAGTATATCCAATTTTATTGATAGTATCTCTAGCAATTTTTTGAACATCTAAATAAGTTGTTGATTTCACTTCACCAGCAAGTACTACTTGTCCAGTAGTAACAAGGGTTTCGCATGCTACTTTCGATTCGGTATCAAAAGCTAAAAAATTGTCGATTAACGCATCACTAATTTGATCCGCCACCTTATCTGGGTGTCCTTCAGAAACACTTTCTGAAGTAAATAAATAAGCCATATTATATTATTTTATAGCAAGATTTGACGAAAACGTCGAAGGAAGTTTACACTGCCTTTAGCATTTTTATTTGTACTGAGTTCTTTTCAATTTGTTTTGAAAATTTATTTAGTACAAAGAGGTTGCAATCAGTCAAATCTTTCCTCTGTTATATGTGGCTGCAAAAATAGAAAAATAAAAGGAATTGTTAATTCATTTAGACTTTTTTAACCTAAAATTTGCTTAATAATTTTTATTTATAAATATTTGAATAGATAAATTAAACGTTTCTGATATAGAAGGAATTAATTTATAGTATTACATGAAGAATAAGTCCTTAATTAATGCTTCTATTAATGTTATTATGATTATTTCATAAGGCTTGTAAAACGGTTTTTAAAAATCTAAATATGTCAAAAAGCCTCCCTTTTATAGAAGCCTTTTTTTATTGTAAATTTTTCACTTTTTGGGCATAGTAAAAATACTGAATTAAAATACTGATTTATAGTAAGTTAGCATGTGTTTTATGTTTGTGAATTTAACCGATAAATCGAATTAAAAATCGAATTAAAATCCTAATAAATTAATTTCGATTATTATTTTAGATAATGAAGAGTTTTTAATGGAATTCACAATTTCATAAATTTTTAAAATAAAAATATAGTAAAAGATAAAATTATCCGCAACAAAAATGAAGGAACTCAATAAACATAGTAGAAGGTTAACTCAAGATGAATCTCAACCAGCATCTCAAGCGATGTTATATGCGGTAGGATTGACCGATGAGGATATGAAAAAAGCCCAAGTGGGCATTGCAAGTACAGGTTACGATGGTAACCCATGTAATATGCATTTAAATAATTTAGCTGCAGAAGTTAAAATAGAGTGTAAAATAGCCAATTTGGTTGGTTTGGGGTTTAATACTATTGGTGTTAGTGATGGTATTTCAATGGGAACTTCGGGTATGAATTACTCTTTAGCCTCTCGTGATATTATTGCAGATTCTATTGAAACGGTAATGAATGCTCAAAGTTATGATGCACTTGTTTCTGTTGTTGGTTGCGATAAAAATATGCCAGGAGCTGTTATAGCTATGTTACGCTTAAATCGTCCGTCAATTATGATGTATGGTGGTACGATAGCGTCAGGTAAATATAAAGGAAGAAAATTAAACATTGTTTCAGCTTTTGAGGCTTTAGGACAAAAAGTTGCAGGCGAAATTGGTGAAGAAGAATATAGAGATATTATAAAAAGTGCTATACCAGGAGCGGGAGCTTGTGGAGGAATGTATACAGCAAACACTATGGCTTCTGCAATAGAGTGTATGGGATTTGCATTACCTTATAATTCTTCTATTCCTGCTGAGAATCCAAATAAATTATCTGAAAGTGAGAGAACAGCTCTTGCTATAAAAAACCTTTTGGAGTTAGATTTAAAGCCTTTAGATATTATTACTAAAAAATCTATTGAAAATGCTATTGCACTTGTAAACGCATTGGGTGGATCTACAAATGCTGTATTGCACTTTTTAGCAATTGCTCATGCTGCAGATATCGAATTTACATTAGAAGATTTTCAACGTGTTAGCGATAGAACGCCTTTAATAGCAGATTTAAAACCTAGTGGAAAATATTTAATGGAAGATGTTCATGGTGTTGGTGGAACTCCAGCTGTAATGAAATATTTATTAGATAATGGTTATTTATACGGTGATTGTATGACGGTAACCGGAAAAACTTTAGCTGAAAATTTAAAAGATGTTGAAGCACTTTCGTTTGATGAAGATAGTCAAGACGTTATATATCCAAAAGATAAAGCATTAAAATCTTCAGGGAACTTGCAAATCCTTTACGGGAACTTAGCAACGGAAGGTGCTGTAGCAAAAATATCAGGAAACGAAGGTTTATTATTTGAAGGAAAAGCTGTTGTTTACGATGGTGAGCAAGCTGCAAATACTGGGATTTCAAATGGAGAAGTAGAAAGAGGCGATGTTGTCGTTATTAGATATGTAGGTCCAAAAGGAGGTCCAGGAATGCCAGAAATGCTAAAACCAACCTCATTAATTATGGGAGCAGGTTTAGGTAAATCTGTTGCATTAATTACAGATGGTCGTTTTTCTGGAGGAACACACGGTTTTGTTGTTGGGCATATTACCCCAGAAGCACAAGAAGGCGGAACCATTGGTTTATTAAAAACTGGTGATAAAATAAAAATTAGTGCTGAAGATAATTCTATCAACGTATTACTTTCTGATGAAGAATTGGCAGAAAGAAAAACACAATGGGTTCAGCCAGAATTAAAACATACAAAAGGAATATTATATAAATATGCAAAATCTGTTGCATCGGCTTCTAAAGGCTGTGTAACGGATGCGTTTTAACAAACGATTACAAGAGCAAGACGAAAATATATAGAGATGAAAGACACTCAAACCATAGAAAAACAGGAAGGTAAGACGCAAGAGACTATGCGAATTACTGGTAGCGAGGCCATTATTCATTGCTTATTAGCCGAAGGAGTAGATATACTTTACGGTTATCCAGGTGGTGCAATTATGCCTGTTTACGACGAATTGTATAAATTTCAACACAAAATTCATCACGTGTTAACACGTCATGAACAAGGAGCTGCGCATGCAGCACAAGGTTATGCACGTATTTCAGGAAAAGTTGGGGTTGCTATGGCAACTTCAGGACCTGGTGCAACAAATTTAATAACAGGTATTGCTGATGCTCAAATAGATTCTACACCAATAGTGTGTATTACTGGGCAAGTCGCTTCGCATTTGTTAGGTAGTGATGCTTTTCAGGAAACTGATATTGTTGGTATTTCTACACCAGTTACAAAATGGAATTGCCAAGTAACCAAAGCATCTCAAATTCCAGAAGCTATAGCTCAAGCATTTTATATTGCTAAGAGTGGGCGTCCGGGACCGGTTTTAGTAGATATTACTAAAGATGCTCAGTTGGAAGAATTCGATTTTAAATATGAAAAATGTACGGGAATAAGAAGTTATAATCCCATACCAAAAACAGATAAAGAAGCTGTTAAAGCTGCTGCAAAATTAATTAACGCAGCAAAAAAACCAATGATTGTTTGGGGCCAAGGTGTTATTTTAGGTAAAGCCGAAGCAGAATTAAAAGCTGTAATTGAAAAAGCGGGAATTCCTTCAGCTTGGACCATTCTTGGAGCTTCAGCAGTACCAACTTCTCATCCATTAAATATTGGTATGGTTGGTATGCACGGTAATTATGCTCCTAATGTATTAACCAATGAATGCGATGTGTTAATTGCTATTGGTATGCGTTTTGATGATCGTGTTACAGGAAATTTAAAAACCTATGCAAAGCAAGCTAAAGTGATTCATTTTGAAATTGATCCTGCGGAGATTGATAAAAATGTAAAAACAGAAGTGGCTGTTTTGGGAAATTCTAAAGATAGTTTATCACAATTACTTCCTTTATTAAATGAAGCAAATCATGAGGCTTGGTTACAAGAATTTAAAGATTTGTATGCTATTGAGTTCGAAAAGGTTATTAAAGAAGATCTTTCGCCAAGTAAAGAAGGCTTAACCATGGGTGAAGTGATAAAACAGATAAATATTGAGACTAAAGGTAATGCTGCTATAGTTTCCGATGTTGGGCAACACCAAATGATTGCTTGTCGTTATGCCGATTTTAATATCACAAAAAGTAATATTACTTCGGGTGGTTTAGGAACTATGGGCTTTGCTCTTCCAGCAGCTATTGGAGCTAAAATGGCAGCGCCAGATCGCGAGGTGGTTGCTATTATTGGTGATGGTGGTTTTCAAATGAATATTCAAGAATTAGGAACTATTTTTCAGCAAAAAACACCTGTTAAAATTGTAGTTTTAAATAACGAGTTTTTAGGAATGGTGCGCCAATGGCAACAGTTGTTTTTCGATAAGCGCTATGCATCAACGGAAATGACAAATCCTAACTTTGTGGCTATTGCAGAAGGCTATTATATCAAAGCTAGGAAAGTTGAAAAACGTGAAGAGTTGGCAGATGCAGTAAAGGAAATGATTGAATCTAAAGAATCGTATTTCTTAGAAGTTTGCGTAGAGAAAGAAGGAAACGTTTTTCCAATGATTGAAACCGGAGCTTCAGTTTCAGATGTAAGATTGTGCTAATAAATTAAGATCTAAAATAAAATGAATCAAGATATACAATCATTTACGATTTCAATTTATACCGAAAATAATATCGGGTTATTAAATCGTATTTCAGCTATTTTTCAACGTAGACACATAAATATAGAAAGTTTAACAACTTCACAATCGGAAATTGATGGTGTAAATCGCTTTGTTATTGTTGTTAATATGTGCGAAGAACAAGCCATAAAAATTGTTAAACAAATAGAAAAACAAGTAGAAACTATTCGTGCATTTTATCATATTGAAGATGATACTATTTTTACAGAATCGAGTATGTTTAAAATAAGATCTGAATTATTGTTTAACGAACCTCAAATTCAGAATATTATAAAAGAAAGTTATGCTCGAATTGTAACCGTAAATAAAGATTTTTTCGTTTTAGAAAAATCTGGAAGACGTCTAGAAATTGAAAATTTACGCAAGGAACTAAGTGTTTATGGCATTATGCAGTTTGTGCGTTCGGGAAGGATTGCAGTGACTAAAGAAGAAATGAAAGTAACAGAAGTGCTTAAAGCCTTCAATAATAAATACTAATTAAATTATAAAATGGGAAATTATTTTAACACCTTATCATTAAGAGATAAATTAAATCAATTATCTAAATGTAGATTTATGGACTCTTCGGAATTTGAAGATGGTGTAAATGCTTTAAAAGGTAAAAAAATTGTTATAGTAGGTTGTGGTGCACAAGGTTTAAATCAAGGATTGAATATGAGAGATTCTGGTTTAGATATTTCTTATACACTTCGTGACGCTGCCATTGCAGAAAAACGCCAATCTTTTTTAAATGCAAGCGATAATGGTTTTACTGTTGGTACTTACCAAGAGTTAATTCCTACTGCAGATTTAGTATTAAACTTAACACCAGATAAACAACATACAAGTGTAGTAAAAGCGATAATGCCTTTAATGAAAAAAGGAGCAACATTATCTTATTCTCACGGTTTTAATATTGTTGAAGAAGGAACTCAAGTTCGTGAAGATTTAACAGTAATCATGGTAGCTCCAAAATGTCCAGGGACAGAAGTAAGAGAAGAATATAAAAGAGGATTTGGTGTACCAACTTTAATAGCGGTTCATGAAGAAAACGATCCAGAAGGAAAAGGTTGGGCACAAGCAAAAGCTTACGCTGCAGCAACTGGAGGTGATAAAGCAGGTGTTTTAGCATCTTCTTTTATTGCTGAAGTAAAGTCTGATTTAATGGGAGAGCAAACTATTTTATGTGGTTTACTTCAAACAGGATCTATCCTTTGTTTCGATAAAATGGTAGAAAAAGGAATCGATGCAGGTTATGCTTCTAAATTAATTCAATATGGATGGGAAACTATTACAGAAGGTCTTAAATATGGTGGTATTACTAACATGATGGATCGTCTTTCTAATCCAGCAAAAATTAAAGCTTTTGAACTTTCAGAAGAATTAAAAGATATAATGCGTCCATTATTCCAAAAACATATGGATGATATTATTGAAGGTCGTTTTTCTGCAGGTATGATGGCAGATTGGGCTAACGATGATAAAGATTTATTAGGGTGGAGAGCTGCAACTGCAGAAACTGCATTTGAAAAAACACCAGCTGGTGATGTTGAAATTTCTGAACAAGAATTTTATGATAATGGTGTATTAATGGTTGCTATGGTAAGAGCAGGTGTAGAATTAGCTTTTGAAGCTATGACAGATTCTGGAATTATCGAAGCATCGGCTTATTATGAGTCTTTACACGAAACTCCACTTATAGCAAATACAATTGCAAGACGTAAATTATATGAAATGAACGCTGTAATTTCTGATACTGCTGAGTACGGATGTTATTTATTCGATCACGCTTGTAAGCCTTTATTAGCAGATTTCATGAAAACTGTTGATACTGATATTATCGGAAAACCTTATGCTACTAGTAATGGTGCAGGTGTAGATAATGCTAAATTAATTGAAGTAAATGCTGCTTTAAGAAATCACCCAGTTGAAAAAGTTGGAACGTTCTTAAGAGCATCTATGACGGCTATGAAGCCAATAGTTTAAGGATTTAAATAAATATTTTAGACCTGTCAAGTTTTTATTAACTTGACAGGTCTTGTTAAATAAAACAACCTGTAAGATTTCGTAAATCTTGCTGGTTACTAAAATTAAAAATTAATGAAGGAGATCACTTACTTTCCTAGTATTAATAATATAAAGCGAGCTGCTGATACTATAAAAAAAGTGTCGGCAGTTACGCCTTTAGGGCAAAGCCTTCGTCTTTCAGAAAATTTTGAAGCTAATATTTTTTTAAAACGAGAAGATTTACAGCAAGTACGCTCGTATAAAATACGTGGTGCTTATAATAAAATAAGTTCTCTAACTCAAGAGGAAGCTCAAAATGGAGTAGTTTGTGCTAGTGCAGGAAACCATGCGCAAGGTGTGGCTTTATCTTGTAAATTACTTAAAATCAAAGGCACTATTTATATGCCTACACCAACGCCAAATCAGAAAATAGAACAAGTTAAAATGTTTGGTGGCGATTTTATCAATATTAAACTCGAAGGAGATACGTTTGATGATGCCAACAATGCCGCAGCTGAAGAATGTACAGCATTAGGTAAGAGCTTTATTCACCCTTTTAATGATGAAAAAGTTATTGAAGGTCAAGGTACTGTTGGACTTGAAATTTTAGAACAAGCCACAGAACCTATAGATTATGTGTTTATAGCTGTTGGAGGTGGCGGATTGGCATCTGGTTTATCAACTGTTTTTAAAGAACTTTCTCCAAATACTAAAATTATTGGTGTGGAACCAGAAGGTGCGCCATCGATGACCACTTCAATCAAAAATAATAAGAACACTGAAATCCAGACTATAGAAAAATTTGTTGATGGCGCAGCGGTAAAACGAGTAGGCGACTTAACCTTTGCAATCTGTAAAGAAAATTTACATGCCATGATAACTGTTCCGGAAGGTAAAGTGTGCCAAACAATCTTAGAACTTTATAACAAGGATGCTATTGTGGTAGAACCTGCTGGAGCTTTAAGTATATCTGCATTAGATTTTTATGCAGAAGAAATAAAAGGAAAAAACGTAGTTTGTGTAGTTTCTGGGAGTAATAATGATATAACCCGAACAGCAGAAATAAAAGAACGTGCCTTGCTGTATGCTAATTTAAAGCATTATTTTATTGTGAAATTTCCGCAAAGAGCTGGAGCTTTAAAAGAATTTGTTGTTGAAATTTTAGGACCAGACGATGATATTACACATTTTCAATACGCTAAAAAAACAAATCGTGAAAACGGTTCGGCTGTAGTTGGTATTGTGCTTAAATCTGCAAAAGATTTAGAACCGCTTATAGCCAAAATGAAAGAACGAAATTTCTTTGGAGATTACTTAAATGATAAGCCCGATTTATTTCAGTTTTTAGTGTAGTTTCAAATTTTATAAAACATAATTTCAAATTCTTTTTAATTTCCCGTTTATTATATAGGTTTTAAGATATTTTTTGAGGTATCGTAGTTTTATAATTTATATTTTAACGCAAACGTTTGAGTTGTAAGTATCTTATTTCGTTCTAATTAATATATTAATAATACTGTATTTTTTAGTAGATTGGAGCTGTTTTGTTCTCATTTCGATGAGAATATTAATACCTTTACTTTACTACAAAATACAATATTTTAATATGAAAACTAAATTTCAAGAAATTCCAGAAGCATATAAGATAGATTCTTTATTTCACCAATCAACTTATTTGGTTAATGGAGAACTTAAACACTGGGAAGGAGAAACGGCAGAAGTATATTCTACGATTTCATCTACTAAAGATTATAAACCAACCGTATTAGGTACCATTCCTCAGTTAGGAGAAGCCGAAGCTTTAGAGGCTTTAGAATCTGCAACTAATGCCTATGATAAAGGACAAGGTTTATGGCCAACTATGAAAGTGATTGATAGAATTGCTTGCATGGAAAAGTTTGTTGAAGAAATGAAAACCAAACGCGAAGAAGTTGTAAAACTTTTGATGTGGGAAATTGGAAAAAACTTACCAGATTCTGAAAAAGAGTTTGATAGAACAGTCGATTATATTTATGATACCATTGAAGGATATAAACAAATAGATAGAGACTCGGCAAAATTCGAGAAAAACTCTGGGGTTTATGCACATATTCGTCGTGGTCCATTAGGTGTAGTATTATGCCTAGGGCCATATAATTATCCTTTAAATGAAACTTTTACACTGTTAATTCCTGCATTAATCATGGGGAATCCTGTAGTGTTTAAACCAGCAAAAATAGGTGTACTATTAATTTCACCTTTACTAGAAGCTTTTCAGAGTAGTTTTCCAAAAGGCGTCGTTAATATTGTTTATGGTCGTGGTCGTGTTTTGGCAACACCAATTATGCAATCGGGTAAAATTGATGTGTTGGCTTTAATAGGTAATAGTGAATCTGCAAATGCATTGCAAGCGCAGCATCCAAAAGGGAATAGATTGCGTATGGTTTTAGGTTTAGAAGCTAAAAACCCAGCAATAGTTTTACCAGATGCCGATTTAGATTTAGCAGTAGAAGAATGTTTAGCGGGAACACTTTCGTTTAACGGACAACGCTGTACGGCTTTAAAAGTAATATATGTTCACGAATCGGTTGTCGAAGAATTTAATAGATTGTTTGCTTTTAAAGTAGATCAACTTAAATTTGGAAACCCATGGGAAGCAGGAGCAAAATTAACACCACTTCCAGAGAAAGAGAAGCCAGGGTATATTCAAGAATTAATTGATGATGCTAAAGATAAAGGTGCAGAAATTTTAAATAAAAAAGGAGGAGAAACTACAGATAATTTTATTTTTCCAGCGGTACTTTATCCTGTAACAAAAGATATGCGTGTATTTAAAGAAGAACAATTTGGACCAGTGGTACCAGTGGTTTCTTTTTCAGATATCGAAGAACCTCTTCATGATATGGCAGAGTCTGATTATGGACAACAAGTAAGTTTGTTTGGTCAAAATGTGCATACACTTTCACCGTTAATTGATACTTTGGTTAATTTAGTTTGCCGAGTAAATTTAAACAGCTCATGCCAACGTGGACCAGATGTTTATCCTTTTACAGGAAGAAAAGATTCGGCTTATGGAACATTAAGTGTGCACGATGCTTTACGTTCTTTTTCAATTAGAACCTTTGTTGCTTCAAAAGATAACGCTTATAATAATGCTATTTTAAAAGAATTATTAGAGAAGAAAACATCTAACTTTATTAGCACAGACTATATTTTATAATAAAGAGAAAATCACATAAATTACCTGAAAAAATAATTTTATCTTTAGGCTTCTAGTAGTGCAGAATTTTTCACTGAAAAATATTGCACTACTAGAAGCCTTTATATATGTATATTTGATACATTGAAGATTCCTGTAAAAATTTAATTTAAACTAAAATGACTAAAATGAAAATAGCAAAGTATGTATTAGTTGCTGCGTGTTCTGCAGTAGTATTAATAGGATGTGGAGGAAAAGAAGAAAAGAAGAAAGAAGGCTTTTCTTATGATAAAAAAACAGAGGTTGTAAAAACAGTTGAAAGCAACGCCAACGATGTGGTTATTACAGGAAATGATGCCATGCAATTTAATAAGAAAGAAATTAAAGTAAAAGCTGGGGAAAAAATTAAAATCACCTTAAAGCATATTGGTAAAATGGATAAAAATGTCATGGGACATAATTTCGTTTTACTTAAAAAAGGGGTAAGTCTTTCAGCATTTGGAAATAAAGCAGCTACAGCCAAAGCAACACAATATATTCCAGATAATGGTAAAGATGTTATTGCTCATACTGATATTGTTGGTGCTGGCGAAACATCTATAGTAGAGTTTGATGCTCCAGAACCAGGAACGTACGATTTTTTATGTAGTTTCCCTGGGCATTATGTAATGATGAAAGGGAAGTTAATAGTAGAATAAAATTGCAAACATTATAAAATATTTTAAGTCCTTGTTTTTGTTAATCTTATTTAAGTTTTTAACAATAATGAGGACTTTTTGTTTGAATAGCAATACCCAATCACAGTCCTGTTTTTCGATTTGTTTTTATTAATCATTCGAAAATCTCTTGTTCTGAAGCATTTGTTATAGTTTTAAAATTATAATTTATAGAGACAGTCTTGTTTTCATTATAAATTTAAAGCTATTAATTATTAGTATTAATGCTTTCAATTATAAATAAAATAAACTAACCAAATATGAGAATTAAAAAAACGTGCGCTTTATTACTTATTGTTTTGTCTTTTTTCAATTGTAAGAAAAAGGAATATGTAGACAAAATCTATGAAAAGCCTGAGATTGTTAGAGAAGCATCTTCAAAGTTTCTTTCACCCGAAGAAAGTTTAGAATCTTTTTATTTACCTGAAGGGTACAAAGTTGAACTTGTAGCAAGTGAGCCTATGGTAGATGAACCAGTAGCTATTGCATGGGATGGTAACGGACGTATGTACGTAGCAGAAATGAATACTTATATGCAAGATGTTGACGGCAGTGGAACTAACAGGTCTATTAGTAAAATTAAGTTACTAGAAGATTTGGATGGCGATGGTAAAATGGACAAGAGTACGGTATTTATTGATAGCTTATTGTTACCTAGAATGATATTACCTTTAGAAAATGAGTTGATTGTAAATGAAACATATTCGTACGATTTATGGAGTTATAAAGATACAAATGGAGATGGTGTTGCCGATATAAAGGAACGTGTGTATTATAATCCAGACCGCCGTGGAGGAAATTTAGAACATCAACAAAGTGGATTAATTTGGAATTTAGATAATTGGGTTTATACCACATACAATCCATTACGTTTTAAATTTAAAAAGAATGAAGTTATTGTAGATTCTCTAGAGAATATGCCAAGTGGTCAATGGGGATTATCTCAAGATGATATGGGTGTTATGTATTACTCTTCGGCAGGTAGTGAAAACCCAGCATATGGGTTTCAGCAACCAGCAGTTTATGGTGATTACAATCCAGCAGGAAGATTAGCAGAAGGTTTCATGGAACCATGGCCTATTGTAGGTACTCCAGATGTTCAAGGTGGTCCAAAACGTTTACGTGAAGATAATACGCTTAACCATTTTACAGGTGTTGCCGGACAAGAAATATTTCGTGGCCATAAATTACCTCCATCTACTTATGGCGATTTATTTATACCAGAACCTGTTGGGCGTTTAATTCGTCGTGCAAAAGTAAAAGTTGAAGATGGTAAACGTGTACTTTATAATGCTTATGATAAAACAGAGTTTATGGCATCGACCGATTTAAACTTTAGACCAATACAGGCCAAAACAGGTCCAGATGGCTCACTTTATATCGTTGATATGTATCGCGGTATTATTCAGGAAAGTAACTGGACTAGAAAAGGAAGTTCATTACGCCCTGTAATTATCCGTAAAGAATTAGATAAAAATATAGGGAAAGGGCGTATTTATAGAATTGTTCATGAAGACATTGAAACAGATGTAAAGCCTAACCTTCTCGGAAAAAAAGCTTCCGAGTTAATTCAATATTTAGGACATCCAAATGGATGGTATCGTAATACAGCACAGAAATTAATTATTTTAAAAGATGATCAATCAGTAGTTCCGGAATTACAAGCTATTGTAAGGGATAATACATCATTTTTAGATGGTTTATTTAATAATGATAAGGACTTTGGAATTGAACGTGTAACAGCGCTTTGGACTTTAGAAGGATTGGGTAATGTTGATAAAGCATTAATTGTAGAAAAATTTACAGATGAAGATCCTCGTGTACGTTTAACAGCTATTAGATTAAGTGAGAATTTCTTGAAAGCAGGAGATACCGATTTATTTAAAGATATGGAAACGTTAATTTCTGATGCTGATATCGATGTAGTAAATCAGTTAGCATTAAGTTTACGTTACAGTAAAGATAAACAAGCAACAGAGTTATTAAATGCTATTAATGTCAAGTATGAAGGTCATGAAATTGTGTCGCATTCGGTTGTAGAAAGTTTAAAAAAAGATGATTCTAAGCTAATACAGTTAAAAACTCTAATTTCTAACCGTGGTGTTGGGGAAAAGAAAAGTATTCTTAAAGGATATGATGCTTATAAGCAATTATGTATTACTTGTCATGGTGCTAATTTAAAAGGTGTGCCAACTGAAGATGGAACATTAATCGCTCCAACATTAATAGGAAGCACGCGTGTTTTAGGTGATAAAGGTAAATTAAGTAAAATTTTATTAAATGGGTTAATTGGACCAATAGAAGGTAAAGAATACGGTATCATGATGTCGTTGAAATCTAATAGTGATCAATGGATTGCAGATGTACTTAGTTATGTTAGAGCTATGAATGAGGCAGATTACGTTCATAAAAAAGTGGTTAGAAATGCTAGAGAGCAATCTAAAGATAGAGCAGATTACTGGACTATTGAAGAACTTTATAAAGATTAATTAAATTAGATTATTTAATATAGTAAACAAAAAAGTTGGATGTAAATCCAACTTTTTTTGTTTATAATACGATCAATTTACAATGAGTTAAAAGAAATAGAACTTTTTTAAAACGTATAATTTAATTGAAGTAATGTAGCTCTTGGTAAAATAGGAACTACAATAAAACTAGCATCTGGGTTGTTATTAATGTAATATTGAGTTGCTCCATTGGCATTTGCTCCAAAAGAATTTGCTCCAAAAAAGTTAGCCAACCCGTCAGAGTTTAAAAGGTTACTAGCTAATACGCGAGCACTTAAATTCTTGTTTATTTGATAACTTATACCAGCATCAAAAACACTGTAGGCGGCCAATTGAAAAGCGTTGGCTACGTTACCTTCACGTTTACCTGTATATTTCCATTTAATGAAAGATGAAACTTTGCCTTTCTGAAATTCTGCAGACAGATTAAATAGTAATTTTGGATTGAAAGGTAATCTGTTTCCAGAATAGTTTATAACGCTATCATCTGCTATGTCAACAGATCCTGCTGCATCATAAATATTCCATTTTGTTGCCTTTGGGTTTTGTAAAACACCATTAAAACGAAAGGTTAAATATTGAATAGGGTTGTAAATGGTTTCCCATTCTAAGCCTAATGTTTGTGAGCTGTTAAATTGTATTGGCGTGTAAAAAATACTGCTTGTACTATCATCAAATTCAAAATTAGAAACTCCAATGTTTTTTAATTCACTCCAAAACAGTGTTGCTGTAAATGAGAAATCTTTTAAAGCCGATTTTAATCCCAATTCCGCTTGTTTTATTTTTTGTACTTCACCTGCATTAATAATAGGCACGTTAGCAAAGTTGTTGAAATAATAATTTAATTCTGGTGCTTTGTTTCCTCTTGAATAACGTCCAAATAGAGAAGCATCTTCGGTTAATTTGATATTTAAACCTGCTGAATATGATAAGTAATTATAGTTGAAATTAAACGAATCACGTTCACCTGTTGGTTGTAAAATATTGTTATCATAAATAGTGGTTTCATCTGCATCTAAACCTCCATTTTGTGTAAAAGGAGCGCTACGGTCGTTACTGCCTTTATGGTATATAGATTCATAACGAAGTCCTAAATCTAATTGAATATTATCCGAAATTTTCCAAATGTCATTAACAAATGTAGCTGCTTGAAAAACATCAGCACGACTGTTTGTGAAAAATAAACCACCATAATTACTTACACCATACCCATCAGATAAATAAAGAACCGGTTCGCCAGGATTTTCTAAGGTGACCTCCAACATCGTTGGATTATTTTCGTAAGTAGAAAATGCAAAACTACCCTGTGTAAAAACGGAAGTATTAGATATACCAGTAGAAAAACCAAAACTAAAATCGTGGTTGTCCCAAGTTTTTAATAAAGTTAATTGTTGCATAAACTCATCGGCATTGTTGTCTTTATACCAAGTCGATGTGCCCAAAACAGCATCGTTAGGTAGTGTACTATCGGTTAAATAGTTTATTGGACTTCCTGCAAAAATAGGACTGTTATCAATTCTTGCCATTTCGTCTCCTGTTTGAGTATTTTTAAAAACAATTTGGCCAACAGGAAAAGGATTCCCGTTACTTGGTAAATAATACGTTGTAGGGTCGCTCAATGATACAAAAGCGTTACTAATAGAGGTTTGCCAATTTGCATTTTTGGTCGAAAATTTCATATTATTTTTAATAGACCAATTATGGTTTAGGTTCTGAAACAAATCTAACCCAACCGCTAAATCTTTTGCATGCACACCTTTTGATGGATTAAAACTGTTTGTTTTACCGTCTTCTAAATAACGACCATCGGGAATCGATGCATTGTAAGAAGGCATTAATAGGGCAGAGGAGTTGAAATCTTGTTCAAAAGCAGCTTCAGGATTGTCCCAGTTTGTAGCCGCAACACCGTTATATCTATTGGTATGATCGTTTAAATATTTTCCGTAAAGTTTAAAGTATCCACGAGAGTTTACTTTAGTTAAGTTGAATTTAAATTGTCCGCCTTTACTAAAAGTGAAATCTGTATTTCTTGCACCTTCATCATGTCTGTAATGTCCACCAGCATTAAAACTCCAATTATTTCCTAATTGGCTGCCTAAAACAGCGTCTGCTCGGTAATATGGATTTCCTTCACCTTGAATACCGGTTTGTAGTTGTACTTCTCCTGTTAATTCTTCTGAGTTGGTTTGTCTAGAAATAAAATTATAAACACCTCCAGGAGCATTCATGGCAGTTACCGATGCGCTACCGCCTCTTAGGGCTTCAACGTTAGCAGTCATTAAATCTACACGATGAAACAAATCGGGACCATAATAAGAGTGTTGTACTAAGCTCACAGGTAAATCATCTTCCTGTAAAGATACGTAATACCAACCCATATCATCTTCGGCTGCAGCCGAAACGCCACGTGTGTAAACTCTTGTAAAAACTTCTCCAGCAGATGCATCTACAAAAGTTCCAGGTATGTTTTGCAATAAGCTTGCAGTACCTTGCGGAACTATTTGTTTTAAGTCTTTGGTGTTTAAAGTGCTCACAGAGGTACTCGATTCTAATTGTATTTTAGGCGTAAAATTTCCTGTAATAACTACGGTGTGTAAGTTTAGTAAATCGGTCTCTAAGCTATATGATAACTCAGTGTTATTAACTTTCAGTCTAACATTATCATTGATAGGTTTAAACCCTAAATGCGAAATACTTAAAATGTAATTCCCTTTAGGTGTATTTGTTAAGTAGTACTTGCCTTCGGAATCTGTTATGCTAAAAAGTATTGGTTCTGTGTTTAAAAAAACAGTAGCTCCAGATATAGGGTTATTGTTGCTGTCTGTAATTGTTCCGTTAAGAGATGATTGGGCGTTAATTAATAAGGTTTGTGCCAATATCAAAACGGATATTAATAATTTAATGCTATTCATAAGTGGTAGAGAGTAAAAATAGTTGGTTGATTTTTGAACACAAATTTATAAAATTTATCCGCATTACTGTTTATATATTATCACTGAAAGGATTCAAACAAGTATGTAAATTGGCACGAAATTACGTCTTGTTTGAATTTTAAAGGAACTCAAATTTTAATTCATAAAAAATGTGTATTTTGCGTGGTGCTAATGTTCAAATAATTTCAGTGAAAGTAAACAAAATAAATATTGAGCCTTATGAGGCTGATGGTATTGTGTACCATGCAGATACTTGTTTGCCTTTAATTGATGCATTTAATAGAAAAAAAATAAAGTTTAAAGCTTTAGCTAGGCATACTTATCCTGGTGATCGATTAGACGAAAATACCATCGGGCTAAATAGTATTGGCTATTGGGATGCAAATGAGCCACAAGATTGGGGTTTAGATTGGCATCGTAACGAAGGTATTGAGTTTCATTTTTTAGAATCGGGCACTATGCCGTATTCTCAGGAAAATAATGAGGTTTTACTTACTCCAAATCATTTAACAATTACACGTCCGTGGGAAGCTCATAAAGTTGGCAATCCATATGTTGGTATGGGGAAATTTTATTGGGTTATCATCGATTTAGGTGTGCGAAGGCCTCATCAAGATTGGGTTTGGCCAGATTGGATAACGTTAACGCCGAGTGATTTAGGACGACTAACGACTATTTTAAGACAGAATGAAAAATCTATTTGGAAAACCGATCAAACAGTTCGCGATTGTTTTCTTAGAATTAACAAGGCTATCAATACCGATGAAAATGGGAGCAATGCTTCTAAAATAAGACTGTTAGTCAATTATTTGTTAATCCTTTTACTCGATTTATTAAATACAGACGATGTTGTTTTAGATGAAAAACTAACCGATAGTTCAAGAAGTGTAAAGTTCTTTTTAGATGAATTAGTCAATAATTTATCCGAAAATTGGACTGTAGAACTAATGGCAGAATCCGCAGGTGTGGGAGTAACAAGGTTTACGCACCATTGCAAGCGCTTAACTAATGTAACGCCTATGCGTTATCTTACCATGAAGCGTTTGGATTTATCTAAAAAAATTCTTCAAGAAAACAACGAGTTAACCATTGCGGAAGTTGCTTATACCTGTGGTTTTGCAACAAGTCAATACTTTGCAACAGTTTTTAAAAAGCATGAAAAATGCTCACCTAATACATATAGGTTAAAGTATGCTGTAAATGTGGTAGACTGTGTTTAAATTATTTCACTGAATGATAATACACGCCATTTAAAATTCTATTTTATACTTTCACTAAGTAGAAATTACTATATCTTTTTTGTTTCAATACCTAAGTCTATACTTTAAAAAGTTTAGAGTTTTTATAAAGGGAAGCTTATTTGTTATGATCAATATGGTGCTGTAATTTATATACCAACCAAACTAAATATTTTAAAATGGAAAACATTAATAAGAAACGACTCTTTCTTGGGAGTTGTTTAGCATTAATTACAACGGCAATGACTTTTGCTATACGCGCACGATTAGAAACTGTTTTTGGCCCAGAAGGGGTTGGGTTAACATTAGAACAAATTGGTTACGCGTTTACACCGGCTTTTTTCGGTTTTACAATTGCCATGATTTTTGGAGGACCACTAGTCGATTTTCTCGGAATTAAAAAAATTACTTGGATTGCCTTTATTATGCACACAGTCGGAATTGTGTGGACCATTATGGCCGATTCAATGACGTCATTATTTCTAGCAACATTATTTGTTGGTATCGGTAATGGTATGGTAGAAGCGGCTTTAAACCCAATGGTAGCATCGATGTATGTTAATGAAAAAACAAAAATGCTAAATAGATTTCATGTATGGTTTCCTGGAGGTATTGTAATTGGTTCTATTGTAGGATGGCTCGTTATGGATGTTATGGGCTTAAGTTGGCAAATTATGGTTTCAACGTTATTTGTGCCATTAGTGCTGTATGCTGTATTGTTTTTTGGACAAGAATTCCCGGTCACCGAGCGTGTACAAATGGGGATTAGTAATAAAAAAATGTTCTCTAGCGTCGGGAAACCTTTATTCATCTTTATGGTGTTTTGCATGCTTTTAACAGCAGCGTCAGAGTTAGGAACCACACAACGAATAGAATCGCTTTTAAAAGAATCTGTTGCAGTGCCACTTTTAGTATTAGCATTTATTAACGGTATTATGGCTTTAGGGAGACTGTTCGCTGGGCAAGTTGTACATAGGTTAAAACCTTCAGGAATGCTATTATATTCAGCAATATTCACTTTTATAGGTTTATGGTTGTTAACGGTAACTAGTGGTGGAATGACTTTTGTTGCAGCAGCAGTTTTTGCTATTGGAGTTACATTCTTTTGGCCAACCATGTTAGGTTTTGTGGCAGAATATTTGCCAGAAACAGGAGCGCTAGGGCTTTCAATTATGGGTGGAGCAGGTATGTTTTCTGTGTCATTAGTATTACCAATTATGGGGAAGTTGATGGATGATGCCAACGCTTCTGAAGCATTAAGAACCATGTCTATTTTGCCAGCAATCCTTATTGTGGCATTTTTAGGATTAAATTTTTATATGAAAAAAAGAAATAAAACAGAACAAGCATAAGTAGTTATGATAAGAAAATTAAGAATGGGAATGATAGGTGGCGGCACCGGATCATTCATTGGAGATGTACACCGCAGAGCCGCAGCCATCGATGGCATGATAGAATTAGTTTGTGGGGCTTTTAGTAGTAATGAAGAAAAGTCTAAAGCATCAGGTAAGGCGTTATATCTTCCAGAAGATAGATGCTATGGTAGTTTTGAAGAAATGATTTTAAAAGAAAAGGAACTTCCTGAAGGTGTTCGTATGGATTTTGTTTCCATTGTAACACCAAATCATATGCATTTTCCTCCTGCAAAATTAGCTTTAGAAAATGGATTTAATGTGGTTTGCGATAAACCGATGACGTTAACTTTAGACGAAGCCATCGCGTTAGAAACTATAATCGAAAAAAGCGGGAAACTTTTTGCTTTAACACATAATTACACTGGTCACCCCATGGTAAAGCAAGCGCGAGCTATGGTTGCTAAAGGTGATTTGGGTAAAATTAGAAAAATACAAGTACAATATTTGCAAGGTTGGTTGTCTACGGCAGTAGAGCAAACCGGACAGAAGCAGGCGTCTTGGCGAGTAGACCCGAGTAAATCGGGTATTGGCGGTGCTTTAGGTGATATTGGAACGCATGCAGAAAATTTAGCTGAATATATTACAGGACTAAAAATTGAAGAACTTGCTGCAGATTTGGGGAAGTTTGGAGAAGGCCGTGTGCTTGATGACGATGGTAACTTATTACTACGTATGGAAAACGGAGCAAAGGGAACCATGTCTATTTCGCAAATTGCTTTAGGTGAAGAAAATAATCTAGCTATAAAGGTTTATGGTGAAAAAGGAAGTTTGGAATGGCAGCAAGAAAATCCGAACCAATTAATTACACATTGGTTAGAAGAGCCTGTTAAAATATTTACACCAAATGGTAATAATTTATATGAAGAAGCTCTAAATGTTTCTCGTATTCCGGCAGGACACCCAGAAGGATATTTAGAAGCTTTTGCAACTATTTATAAGAATTTTGCGACGCATTTAATGGCTGTTTTAAATGGTGAAACTATTGATAAACCAGATTATCCAGCGGTGAAAGATGGTATTCGAGGGATGCAATTTATTTATGCAGCCGTTGAAAGTGATAAAAAGAACGCTGCTTGGACAAAAATAGAATAACGATATAAACTACTATTGGCGGATGCTGCGTTAGGGATTGAACGGTATGTTTGAGCTCCCCGACCAACGGAAGGGAGCGAGTAGAGAAAGCCCGACCCTTGGGTAACGCCAAAAAAAAATAAGATAAAATATGAAAACAATAAAAGGACCAGCAATTTTTTTAGCGCAATTCGCAGGAAGTGAAGCGCCATTTAATACTTTAGATAACTTATGTAAATGGGCTGCAGATTTAGGATATAAAGGGATTCAGATTCCAACATGGGAAACGGGATTAATCGATATCGAAATAGCTGCGGAAAGTCAAACGTATTGCGATGATTTAAAAGGAAAAGTTAATTCTTATGGTTTAGAAATAACAGAATTGTCTACACATTTACAAGGGCAGTTAGTGGCTGTAAATCCGGCTTACGATACTTTATTTGATGGTTTTGCTCCCGATGCTGTAAAAGGAAATCCAAAAGCAAGAACGGAATGGGCTATCGATTTTGTTAAGAAATCGGGGACAGCAAGTGGTAGATTAGGTTTAAAATCTCACGCGTCGTTTTCGGGTGCTTTGCTTTGGCATACTATGTACCCTTGGCCACAACGTCCGCAAGGTTTAGTGGAAATGGGCTTTAAGGAGTTAGCAAACCGTTGGACTCCAATTTTAAATCATTTTGATGAGCAAGGGGTTGATATTTGTTATGAACTGCACCCAGGTGAAGATTTGCACGATGGAGTGTCTTTTGAACGTTTTTTAGAGGCAACAGGAAATCATAAACGTGCTAACATTCTTTACGATCCAAGTCATTTTGTATTGCAACAGTTAGATTATTTAAAATTTATAGATTATTACCACGAGCGTATAAAAGCTTTTCATGTTAAAGATGCTGAGTTTAATATGTCTGGGAAGCAAGGTGTGTACGGCGGGTATTCTGATTGGCAAGATCGAGCAGGTCGTTTTAGATCTTTAGGTGATGGCCAAGTCGATTTCAAAAGTATTTTTACAAAACTTACTAAATACGATTGTGATGTTTGGGCGGTTATGGAATGGGAATGCTGTATTAAATCTTCGGTTCAAGGTGCTAGAGAAGGTGCGCCTTTTATTCAGCAGCATATTATTGAAGCTGCCGAACGTAGTTTCGATGATTTTGCTGGAGCGAAACCAGATGAAGCTTATTTAAAAAGTATACTCGGAATTTAATGAATAAAAGTTTAATTATTTTAACAGCTTTAGTTTTCGCGTCTTGTAGCCAAAAGCTTGTGTCGGTAGATTCTAAACAACAGGTTGAAACTACGGAAGATGCATTAGAACCAAAAAAAGCTAAAGAAACTGAAGTTTGGGAACCTAAGCCTATGGTTGTTGAGGTGAATGAGGATACTCAAATTCCGTCGGATGCGATTGTATTATTTAACGGTGAAAATTTTGATGAATGGGTATCTTCTACTAATTCATCAAATGTTGAATGGATTTTAAATCCTGATAAAAGCATGACTGTTAAAAATAAGGCAGGGGATATTCAAACCAAACGTGATTTTGGTGATATGCAACTTCATATAGAATGGAAATCTTCCGAAGAAATAAAAGGAAAAGGACAAAGTCGTTCTAATAGTGGCGTGTTTATTCAAGGCAGATATGAAGTGCAGGTTTTAGATAATAATGATAACGAAACTTATGTAAATGGCCAAGTCGGTTCTATATACAAGCAAAGTATTCCGTTGGCTAAAGCGTCTTCAAAAGCAGGAAACTGGAATGTTTATGATATTATTTATCATGCACCTGAGTTTAATGAGCAAGGAGAAAAAACAGAATCTGGCACAATAACTGTACTTCACAATGGTGTTTTAATTCAAGACCATTACGAAATTAAAGGAACTACAGAGTTTATTGGATGGCCTAAAAATAAACCTCACGGGAAAGCACCAATTAAGTTGCAAGATCACCGTGATAATAGTGGTGTTAGTTATAGAAATATTTGGGTTAGAGAATTATAAAAAATAAAAATTATGATAAATCGTATTGTTGTTTTACTAATTAGTCTTTGTTTTATTAGCAATAGCTATTCGTGTAATCCAATTAAAAGTAAAATAAAAGTACTCATTGTAGACGGACAAAATAATCATACAGTTTGGCCAAAGTCAACTATTATGATGAAGCAATATCTTGAAGAAACAGGTATGTTTACTGTAGATATAGCTCGAACTAAATATTTAAATAATAGCGAGGAAAATAAAGACTGGTTAGGATTTGCAAATGTTGGTGAAGGTATTGAAGGCAAGCCAAAAACAGATCCAGATTTTAATCCGAAATTTTCAAAATATGATGTGGTAATTTCTAATTTTGGATACAAAGCAGCATCATGGCCTGAGAAAGTTCAAAAGAAGTTTGAAAAATATATTAAAAAAGGAGGAGGCTTTGTTAGTGTGCATGCTGCGGATAATAGCTTTCCAGAATGGACAGCTTATAACGAAATGATTGCTATAGGCGGTTGGGGCGGTCGAACCGAAAAACACGGTCCTTACTTATATATTGATAAAGACAATAAGCCAAAGAGAGATTATAGTCCAGGAAAAGGAGGAACTCATGGTAAAAGAGAGGCTTTTGCTGTAACAAACTACAACACCGAGCACCCAATTACTAAAGGAATGCCGAAGGTTTGGATGCATACATCAGATGAATGTTATGCCTTTCTTAGAGGGCCGGCAGAAAATGTAACGATTTTAGCAACAGCTGTATCTACAAAGAAGAAACCAGAGCTAGAACAAAAAGAACCTGTAGCTATGGTTATCGATTATGGTAAAGGCAGAATATTTCACACCACTTTGGGGCACGATACGGAATCATTTGAGTGCGTTGGTTTTATAACCTTGTTAAAACGCGGGGTAGAGTGGGCTGCAACTAATAAAGTGACTCAAACAGAATTACCAGACGATTTTCCGTCTGCAGACCATACATCTTCAAGAGATTTCAATTTGGAAAAATAAAGGATATTGAATTATTCAAGAAATAGTAATTTATTAATGTTTTTGATATCAAAAACATTAGATTAATATAGTTGCACAACATTAAATATAAATCTACTCTATTTTTTATATTTAATGTTGTGTAATTCATAATTAGTTGTAATTTTGCGGCTTATATTAACGAAAGGGGCTCACGCCGACGATTTAGAGTTAATAGTTAAGGTAGTTATTCAGTGAAAACAGGAAACAACATATCTCTTATCTCTTTTGTTTTAGTAGAAAACACTAAAACTAATGTTGTGCGCATTCCTCAAATTCGCCCCTTGGGGTTATATAGTTTAAGAAAGTAATTCACTTTCAAATTTTCGTTAATTTTTAGAATCAATTTTGTTAGTATTTATTATTATAATAAATGCTTCAACAATTAAATTAATTTAAACTCAGGGCTTTATTATCTAGTTTTGAGCTAAATAGACGTATGCCTTAAAGGGCATAATAAAAAATGGATACTATATTGAACACAGATGTTACAAGTGTTATTAATAAGGCCGAAATCTATTGTTCTCAACAAGGCATAGATATAGATCTTGTTTATAAACTTCCAGAGAGCGTATTAGAAATTATTTCTGAACGGTCAAAAGAACTTCCTACTTTGTATTTTGTTAGCGTAGATTTATTAAGAAGACGTATAAAAAACGGATGTTTTTTATTGAGAAGAGGAGATGAGATTTATGGACATATCTTTGCGCATGAGCACCATGTAAAAGGACGTTCTGTTTATGAGCGTGCTTGTTTATGGGTAAATCGTGATTTCCGTAATTACAACCTTGGCTTATTGTTAATGAGCCGAATGACAGAGCTGTTCACCGAGAGTTTTCTTATTTCTATAGCACAAACTCCTAAAGTTCATTATTATAATGAATTGCTAGGGATGACGCATGTTACTTTAGCTCAAATGTCTACAGTATTGGTTGAAGAATTAGAGAAATTAGGGAAGTTGAGAGATGAGTTAAACTACAGGTATTATGTTAATCCATGTTTTGAGGCGGAGTCTAAACAATTAAAATAAATAAGAAATTAAGTTATATAAAAAAATGAAAAAATTAGTAATAGCATACAGTGGCGGGTTAGATACATCATACTGTGCAGTAAGTTTATCAAAAGAATATGATGTACACGCCGTAAGTGTAAATACAGGTGGTTTTACAGATGAAGAAATTAAGCATATTGAAAGTAATGCCTATAAAATGGGTGTTTCTACTTATAAAAACATTGATGCTGTAGCTACGTTTTACCAAAAAGTAGTGAAGTATTTAATTTATGGGAATGTGTTAAAAAACAGTACATATCCACTTTCTGTAAGTGCAGAGCGTATTATTCAAGCTATTGAAATTATTGAATACGCTAAAAGTATTGATGCCGAATATATTGCGCACGGTAGTACTGGAGCAGGAAATGATCAAGTTCGTTTCGATATGATTTTTCAAACATTGGCACCAAATATTAAAATAATTACTCCAATTAGAGATCAAAAATTAACTAGACAAGAAGAGATCGAGTATTTAAAATCTGAAGGTATTGATATGCCTTGGGAAAAAACGAAATACTCTGTTAATAAAGGTCTTTGGGGAACTAGTGTTGGTGGTGTTGAAACTTTAGAGTCTGAAAAACCTTTGCCAAGTGAAGCTTATCCTTCTCAATTAGTAAAAGAAGGTGAAGAAAAAGTAACACTAACTTTTAAGAATGGTGAGTTTGTTGCTTTAAACGGACAGGAAAACAAACCAGAAGTAAATATTGAAAACTTAAATAATATTGCTTCGGCTTATGCTATTGGTAGAGATATTCACGTTGGTGATACCATTGTTGGAACTAAAGGACGTGTTGGTTTTGAAGCTGCTGCGGCTTTAATTACATTAAAGGCACACCACTTGTTAGAGAAGCATACTTTAACAAAATGGCAATTACAACATAAAGATTATTTGTCTAGTTTTTACGGTATGCATTTACACGAAGGGCAGTATTTAGATCCAGTAATGAGAGATATTGAAGCTTTTTTACAAAGTTCTCAGAAAATGGTTTCTGGTAATGTTGTAGTGTCTCTAAAACCTTATCATTTTTCTTTAGACGGTATTGTCTCAGATCATGATTTAATGTCTAGTAAGTTTAGTACTTATGGTGAAGAAAACAAAGCTTGGACGGCAGATGATGCTAAAGGGTTTATTAAAATTTTCGGAAATCAAAATAAAATATACAGACAAGTAAATTCTCAGGAATAAAAGTATCTGGAGCTGTTAGATTTTAAAGTTTTAACAGCTCTAATAAAATATATATAATGAAAAATATTGAAGTTGGAATTATTGGAGGTGCAGGCTATACGGCTGGTGAATTAATTCGTTTATTAATGCATCACCCAAATACAAATATCAATTTTGTATTTAGCACATCGAATGCTGGAAATAAAATAAGTAAAATACATCAGGATTTAGTGGGCTCGTTAGACCAAAAATTTACCGATACTGTAAACCCAGATGTAGATGTTTTGTTTTTATGTTTAGGTCACGGAAATTCGGTTAAATTTTTATCGAATAATACGTTTTCTGATAATACAAAAATTATAGATTTAGGAAATGATTTTAGATTAGAAGCCGATAAGGTTTTTAATGGTAAAACATTTGTTTACGGTTTACCAGAATTACAACGTGAGGATATTAAAACTGCAAATTATATTGCAAATCCAGGTTGTTTTGCTACAGCAATTCAGTTAGGTTTATTGCCATTGGCGGGTAAAGGTTTGATAAGTAAAGACGTGCATATTAACGCTGTAACGGGCGCTACTGGAGCAGGAACATCATTGTCTGCAACTACTCATTTTACTTGGAGAGATAATAATTTTTCGTATTACAAACCATTTGCACATCAACATTTAGGAGAAATAAACCAATCGGTTAAACAATTGCAAAATAATTTTACTTCCGAGATTTTATTTATGCCAAATAGAGGTGATTTTCCTAGAGGGATTTTCGCAACGCTTTACACCGATTTTGAAGGAACTATTGAAGAAGCTAAGGTTATTTATAAAGATTTTTATAAAGATGCAAAATTCACTTTTGTATCGGATGATGAATTACATTTAAAACAAGTAGTAAATACTAATAAATGTTTAATACATTTACATAAACATAACGGTAAATTATTGGTGACGAGTATTATTGATAATTTATTGAAAGGAGCTTCGGGACAAGCGGTGCAGAACATGAATTTGATGTTTGGCTTAGACGAAACTACCGGATTAGGTTTAAAGGCAACTTATTTCTAAATCTTATTTTTTCGCTTTAGCGGAAATCAAAATTTCAGTTTTTATAACTGAAGATTTTAATAGAATTTGAGTAAGCACATTAGAGTGGTGCGTTAGGGATTGAGCGGTCTGTTTGAGCTCCCCGACCAAAGGAGGGAGCGAGTAGTGAAAGCCCGACCCTTGTGGTAACGCCAAAAAAACAACTGATAAATGAAGTTTCCGTTCTCACGGAAATGAAAAAGAATTTATATAAAATTAGGCATTATGAAAGTAGCCATTATTGGAGCAGGCAGCTTAGGCCAATCTATCGCGAAGGGTTTATTGACTTCGGAAGCGTTGACGAGTTTGTACTTAACGAAACGAAATTTGAGTTCTATTAAAGGGTTTGATGATTCGGAAAAAGTGACTTTAACTACCGATAATGTTGAAGCTATCAAGAATTCTGAGGTTGTAATTTTTGCAGTTCAGCCGAGACACTTTGAAGGTATTTTAAATGATTTAAAATCGTATTTAACTAAAGACCACGTGTTAATTTCGGTTATTACCGGTTTTGCTATTGAGAGAATGGAAGCTATTGTTGGAACGGATAGTTACGTGGTACGCGCTATGCCAAACACTGCTGCGTCTGTTGGACAATCTATGACCTGTTTTTCTACCAATAAAAAAGGGAAAGAAAAAAGTGATTTAGCGAAAACTGTTTTTAGTAGTATGGGAACTTCTTTGGAGATTCCTGAAGAACAATTGCAAGCTGCAACTGTTATTTGCGCTAGTGGAATTGCTTTTTGGATGCGCTTAATTCGTGCAACTACACAGGGCGCTATTCAGTTAGGTTTTGAGGCGCATGAAGCACACCAATTAGCAATGCAAACTTGTTTTGGAGCGGCTAGTTTATTGAAACAATCAGGGAAGCATCCAGAGGAAGAAATAGATCGTGTAACCACGCCAAGTGGCTGTACTATTGAAGGTTTGAACGAAATGGAACACCGAGGTTTAAGCTCGTCGCTTATAAAAGGAATAAACGCATCTTTTGAGAAAATTAACCAGATAAAAACAAAATAACTATGCCACTATTTAATGTATATCCGCTTTATGATGTCACGCCTGTTTCGGGTAAAGGTGTTTATGTTTATGATGAAAATGGAACCGAATATTTAGATCTATATGGTGGTCATGCCGTAATTTCTATTGGTCATGCTCATCCTAAATATGTAAAGGCGATTTCTAAACAAGTAGAAGCGTTGGGGTTTTATTCTAATGCCGTTCAAAACCCGTTACAAGTAAAATTAGCTAATAGACTTGAAAGACTTTCTGGGTGTGAAGGTTATCAGTTGTTTTTATGTAATTCTGGTGCTGAGGCTAATGAAAATGCTTTAAAATTAGCATCGTTTGAAACAAGAAAAAAGCGCGTTGTAGCTTTTAGTAATGGGTTTCATGGAAGAACATCGGCAGCTGTTGCGGTAACCGATAATAAAAATATTATAGCACCAATAAATGCGCAGCAAGCAGTAACTATTTTGCCTTTAAATGATATTGAAGGTGTGAAAAGAGAGCTTGAAAAAGGAGATGTTTGTGCTGTTATTGTTGAGTTTATACAAGGTGTTGGTGGTTTAGATCAAGGTACTGCAGAATTTTTTGAGCAAGTGGATGCACTTTGTAAAGCAAACAATACATTTTTTATTGCCGATGAGGTGCAATCTGGTTACGGACGTTCGGGTAAATTCTTTGCCTTCCAACATTATAATGTAACTCCAGATGTTATTTCTATAGCAAAAGGTATGGGAAATGGATTTCCAATTGGTGGAATTTTAATACATCCAAATATTGAAGCTAAATTTGGTATGTTGGGAACTACTTTTGGAGGAAATCACTTAGCTTGTGCTGCTGGTTTATCGGTTTTAAAAGTTATTGAAGAACAGAAGTTAATTGATAATGTGAATGAAATGTCTTGTTATTTTTTGAAATTGGCTAAAACCATTCCGCAGATAAAAAATATTAAAGGGAAAGGCTTAATGATTGGTTTAGAATTTGATTTTGAAGTGGGACAATTACGCAAAGATTTAATTTATAATCATCATATTTTTACTGGTGGCGCAATGAATAAAAACTTATTGAGAATTTTACCTCCATTAACCATTAGAAAAGAACATATTAATATGTTTTTTGAAGCTTTAGTTGAAGTTTTAAATGAGGTTGAAGAGTCAGTAAGTAAATAGAAAGCAGCAAACGAATATAGAGGTTAGAAAATATATAATAGATTGTTGATTATATAAATCGTTTTGTTGTTTCGACCTTTTGAGAAATCACATAAAGAGAATAACTACCAACCGAATAAGAGAAGATTAAAAAAATGAATACCCTATTATCCATAGAAACTAGAAACGCTGTTTTATTAAAAATGGCAGTGCTTTTAGAAAAAGAGCGCCAAGTAATAATCAACATTAATAAAACAGATTTAGAAGCTTATAAAGGCGATGATATTTCGATGTTTGATCGTTTAAAAGTTGATGATTTAAAAGTTGATGAAATGATTAAATCGGTTACACATTTAGCATCTCAAGAGGATCCTGTTGGTGTGGAACGTTTCAGTTTTAAGCACGATAATGGCATGCAGGTTTATAACAAAACAGCATCTTTCGGTACCGTTTTAATTATTTATGAATCGCGCCCAGATGTTACAGTTGAAGCTGCAGGAATTGCATTCAAATCAGGAAACAAAATTTTATTAAAGGGCGGAAAAGAGTCTTTGAATTCAAATTTAAAAATTGTTGAATTGTGGCATCAAGCTTTACAAGAAGAAGGCGCACCTACCGATTGGGTTGAATATTTACAATTTAACAGAACAGAAACTCAAGCTTTTTTAGAAAAACCAACGCAGAAAGTCGATTTAATAGTACCTCGTGGAGGCGAGCGTTTAATTGCTTTTGTTAAGGAACACGCAACTTGTCCAGTAATTATTAGCGGTCGTGGAAACAATTTTGTTTATGTACACGAAGCTGCCGATTTAGATATTGCTATTGATATTATTATGAATGGGAAATCGAAAATTTCAGCATGTAATGCCGTAGATAAAATTTTAATTGATAAAAATCTTGCTAATAAAGACGATTTTGTAAATCGATTAATTACAAAATTAAAAGATTCTAATATTGAAGTTTTAGGTGATGCTAGTATCTCAAAAAACCATGAGGTTAAAGCCATTACTTCAGATGATATTTGGTATAAAGAATTTTTAGACTATAAAATACTTATTGGCGAAATTGCATCTAACCAAGATACAATTGCCATGATTAATAAATATTCTGGAGGACATTCATCTGTTATTGTAACTGCCAATGAAGCAGAAGCTAAAGTGTTTATGGAAAATGTAGATACGGCAGCTGTGTACCATAATGCATCTACTCGTTTTACCGATGGCGGACAATTAGGTTTAGGTGGCGAATTGGCGATAAGCACAGATAAATTACACCAACGTGGACCAATTGGTTTACAACATTTAGTTACCAATAAATGGTATGTTCATGGTAACGGACAAACAAGATAGCATGCAGAAAAAGAAACGAATTTTATTAAAAATAGGGTCGAATACACTCACCAAAGAAACCAATAATATTTCACGAGGTAAAATTGAAGATGTCGCTAATCAGATTGCGAAACTTCAAGATACTTGCGAGTTTATTATTGTAAGTTCTGGTGCTATTGCTGTAGCAAAACAGTTTGTAAAACTTGAAAGCAAGCACGAAGAGGTGTTTGTAAAACAAGCATTAGCATCTATAGGTCAGCCACATTTAATTCGTATTTATCAAGAAATTTTTAGAGAATATGGATTGCTTACTTCTCAGTGTTTACTATCGTATTCCGATTTTAAAAAACAGGAAAGTAAATCTAATATTGTGAACACCATAAACGTATTGGTTCAAAATAATTATATCCCTATTATAAATGAAAACGATACGGTAGCTACCGACGAGATAAAGTTTGGTGATAATGATAAATTAGGAGCATTAACGGCATCACTACTAGATGTGGATTTGTTTATAATTGCCACGAACACTAATGGAATTTACACTAAAGCGTCTATTGAGAATGGAAAACCAGAGACTATTGCTGAGGTTGATGATTTTGATGAATTAAGAAATCAAGTTGTCGATTCGAAATCTTCTCACGGAACTGGTGGTATGCAATCTAAAATAGAAGCTGCAGCGGTTACTCGAAAAGCAAAAATAGAAACTTGGATTGTAAATGGTTTGGAGGATAATTTTATAACCAATGCCTTTGATAATAAAGTACCGTTTACCAAGATCAAATAGTAACAATATTTAGGCTGTTTAGGTCTAAATATTAAAATATTGCACATGATTTTTTACGGTTTCTAAAACTATGAAAATCTAAAAATAAGATTAAAAAAATGAGACATTACACATCCATAAACGATATCGATAACATACATGTTTGGATAGAAGAAGCGAAAGCATTAAAAGTAAATCCTTTACAAGACATTGAATTAGGGAAAAACAAAACTTTAGGTTTATTATTCTTTAATTCAAGTTTAAGAACCCGTTTAAGTACGCAAAAAGCAGCTTTAAATTTAGGAATGAATCCAATTGTGATGAATGTTTCTGGAGATGCTTGGGCTATTGAGTTTGGTGATGGAACTGTAATGAATGGCAAGACGGCCGAACATATTAAAGAAGCAGCAGCCGTAGTGTCTCAATATTGCGATATTATTGCAGTACGTGCATTTCCAAGTTTAACAGATAGAGAAATGGACGAAAGCGAACATGTTTTGGAATCTTTTAAAAAGTTTGCATCTGTACCTGTTATTAGCATGGAAAGTGCAACAGGCCACCCGCTGCAAGCATTGACAGATGCGATTACCATTTCGGAATACTCTAAAGTATCAAAGCCTAAAGTTGTTTTAAGTTGGGCACCACATATTAAATCTTTACCACATGCGGTGGCAAATAGTTTTACACAAGCCATGCAAAAAATGGATGTGGAGTTTGTTATAGCTAATCCAGAAGGCTATGATTTAAACCCAGGAATTACAGGAGATACACCAATTTATCATAACCAAGAAGAAGCTTTTAAAGATGCCGATTTTGTTTATACAAAAAACTGGAGTTCTTATGAAGATTACGGTTTAGTAGATAATATTGATCCAAGCTGGATGATTACTAAAGAAAAAATTGGTGAAGCTAAATTTATGCACTGTTTACCTGTTAGACGAAATTTAGTTGTTGAAGATGCCGTTTTAGATAGTGATAACTCTTTAGTTATTCAACAAGCAAATAATAGAACATTTGCTGCGCAATTAGTGTTAAAGAAGATATTAGAAAACTTATAGATGAAAGAAAAATTATCAATCATAAAAATAGGAGGAAATATCATTGAAGATGAAACGTCTCTAAATGCTTTTCTTAAACTGTTTTCTAATTTAGAAGGAAAGAAAATTTTGGTTCACGGTGGAGGAAGGCGTGCTACACATATTGCATCAAAATTAGGGATAGAATCTCAAATGGTAAATGGTCGACGTATTACAGATGCTGAAACTTTAGAAGTTATTACTATGGTTTATGGTGGATTGGTAAATAAAAATGTGGTAGCCAAACTTCAAGGTTTAAATATCGATGCTATTGGATTAACAGGAGCCGATATTAATAGTATTCAGTCTGTTAAACGCCCTGTAAAGGATGTAGATTTTGGTTTTGTTGGTGATGTTGAAAACGTAGCTCACAAATCGATAGATAAACTAATTCAGGCCAATTTTACACCTGTATTTTGTGCTATTACTCATGATGGTAATGGGCAATTATTAAATACAAATGCCGATACTATTACTTCGCAAGTTGCTATTGGTATGAGTAAATTGTATGAAACTTCTATTTATTATTGTTTTGAATTCAATGGCGTTTTAGAAGATATAAATGATAAAAATTCGGTAGTAAAACATATAGATACTAATATATATAAAGATTTATTGGCAAAAGGAATTATTGTCGATGGCATGTTACCAAAACTAGAAAATTGTTTTAATGCGTTGCAAAATGGTGTTAGTGCCATAAATATGGGGAATACAGAAATGTTAACCCAAGAAAATGATAATTTCACAAAAATAACCTTATAAAAAATGACGCAGCAGGATTTAACGAATGATGCCATTTCACTTCTAAAAAAGCTGATAGAAACACAATCGTTTTCTTCGGAAGAAGAGCCAACGGCATTGCATATCGAAGATTGGTTTAAGCGTTATAATGTTGATTTTAAACGTACTCAAAATAATGTTTGGGCCGTTAATAAATATTTCGATAAAAGTAAACCAACTTTGCTTTTAAACTCGCATCACGATACTGTAAAACCCAATTCGGCTTATACCAAAGATCCCTTTAAAGCTATTGTAGAAGATGGAAAATTATACGGTTTAGGAAGTAATGATGCTGGAGGTTGCTTGGTGTCTTTAATCGCAACGTTTACTCATTTTTACAATCATGATAATTTAAAATATAATTTGGTTATTGTCGCTTCCGCGGAAGAAGAAAGCAGCGGGCCAAATGGATTAAATAGTATGTTGGCCGTAATACCTAACGTAGATGTTGCTATTGTAGGCGAACCGACTTTGATGAATTTAGCTGTAGCTGAAAAAGGCCTTGTAGTTTTCGATGCTGTTGTAGCGGGAACGCCAAGTCATGCCGCACATCCAAACGATAATAACTCCATTTATAACACGATAGCTGTGTTACAATGGTTTAAAGATTTAAAGTTTGAAAAGGGCTCGAAAGCTTTAGGAGATGTTAAGTTAACAGTAACACAAATTAATGCAGGCTCTCAGCATAATGTGGTTCCGGGTCATGTAGATTTGGTTATTGATGTTCGTGTAAATGATGCGTATAGCAACACAGAAATAGCCGAAATTTTACAAGAAAAGGCACCATGTACAAGTATTACACCACGGAGTTTAAGGTTAAATTCATCGTGTATTCCTATGGATCATGATTTAGTTAAAGCAGGTATTGAAATGGGACGATCAACTTACGGTTCTCCAACATTATCCGATCAAGCAACACTAACTTGTCCGTCTTTAAAATTAGGACCTGGAGATAGTACACGCTCGCATTCTGCAGACGAATTTATTCATTTAAATGAAATAGTAGAGGGTGTAGATTTGTATATTAAATTACTAGAGAAGGTTATTGTAAAATAAAAAAATGGAAAGTAGATTTTTCTTCTTTCTTTAAAATAATAGATTTTCGCTTTCGTGGAAACAGAAAAAAAGTATTAAGATGAAGTTGTGGGATAAAGGTATTTCAATAGATAAAAAAATAGAACAATTTACTGTTGGAAACGATAGGGAAATTGATATTCATATAGCCAAATATGATGTTATTGCATCGCGTGCACATGCTAAAATGCTTCAGAAAATCGGGATTATTTCTGTTGAAGAATTAGTCGATTTATTAAGAGGGTTAAAAGTTTTAGAAAAACAAATTGAAGATGGTACTTTTGTTATCGACCCTCAGTTTGAAGATGTACACTCTAAAATTGAATTTGAACTTACAAAATCTTTAGGTGAAGTAGGAAAAAAAATCCACACGGCACGTTCTAGAAATGATCAAGTTCTAGTGGCTTGTAATTTATATTACAAAGAAAATTTAGGTGTTATTAAAGATAAAACAGAAATGCTTTTTAATACACTTTTAGATCTAGCTAATACGTATAAAGATAAAGTTCTACCTGGTTACACGCATTTGCAAGTGGCTATGCCATCATCTTTTGGATTGTGGTTTTCTGCTTACGCAGAGCTAATGATAGACGATGTTTATCTATTAGATGCTGCTATTAAAACAGTAGATCAAAACCCGTTAGGTTCTGCAGCTGGTTACGGAAGTTCGTTTCCTATAGATCGTGAATATACCACCAAAGAAATGGGCTTTGCAACACTTAAATACAATGTAGTCGCTGCGCAAATGGGTAGAGGTAAACATGAGCGAACTATTGCTGCGGCTTTAGGTAGTTTGTGTAATACACTGTCTCGTTTTGCAATGGACACCTGTTTATATATGAGTCAGAATTTTGGATTTATTTCTTTTCCAGATGAATTAACAACGGGAAGTAGCATTATGCCACACAAGAAAAATCCTGATGTTTTCGAATTAATTCGTGGTAAATGTAATAAAATCCAAGCTTTACAAGGTGAAATGGTTTTAATAACCAATAATTTGCCAAGCGGTTACCATAGAGATTATCAGTTATTAAAAGAAAATATGATAGCAGCTTTCGAAGAATTGAAAGATATTTTAGATATTTTTAATTATTCAATTCAGCAAATTATTGTCAAGGATGTTGATGTTAATAGCGATTTGTATAAATACTTATTTACAGTTGATAATATTAATACTTTGGTTGTAGAAGGGCAGAGTTTTAGAGAGGCTTACCAGAAAATTGGTGGACAAGTTCAAGACGGAACTTACGTTCCCGATACATCTAAAAGACACACCCATGAAGGCAGTATCCATAACTTATGCTTGGAACAAATTCGCGATAAATTTCCTAAATAGTATATTATGAAACGGTCTTTGTTTAATCTCTTTTTTTTTATAATGATAAATTCTAGTTTTTCACAATCTCAAATTATTGATTTATGGGATGGTTCTATTCCCAATAGTCAGAAAACTACCGAAGTAGAAATTGTTGAAATAAAAGATATTAAAAGGATTAGTAACGTACAAACGCCAACCTTAGAAGTTTTTTTACCAACAAAAAGAGCTAATTCGGCTAGAGCTGTAATTATTTGCCCAGGTGGTGGATATCATATGTTAGCATACGATTGGGAAGGTACAGAAATAGCAAAGTGGTTTAACACGAAAGGTATTGCTGCATTTGTTTTAAAATCCAGATTACCAGATTCTAAATCGATAGTTATACGTCAAGAAGCGCCTTTACAAGATGCGCAACGTGCCGTGCGTTATTTGAGAAGTCATGCTGTGGAGTTTGGCATTAGTCCAGATGAAATTGGTGTTATTGGATTTTCTGCTGGTGGGCATTTAGCTTCTACTTTGGGTACTCAATATGATAAACCTAATAATTTTAAAGAAACGGCATTGGATACTATTTCTGCTCGACCAAATTTTATGGCGTTAATTTATCCTGTAATTACCATGGATGAGACCTTTACGCACATGGGATCACGTAGAAATTTAATAGGAGAAAAACCTAGTGAAGTGTTAATAAAAGAATATTCTAATGAGTTGCAGGTTACTAAAAATACGCCACGGACATTTTTGGTGCATTCGGGTGATGATAAAGCAGTTCCAATAAAAAATAGTTTGAAGTTCTATGAGGCTTTAAAAGCTCATGATGTTGAAGCGGAATTGCATGTTTATCCATTTGGTGGGCATGGATTTGGTTTGGCTATAGGAAATGGACGTTTGCAATCTTGGCCGGAACGATTATTTGAATGGTTGGAGAATAAGTAAGTAAACAGGTCCTGTGATTTTGATGATGTAAAACAACACTAACTCATGCCGACTTAGTAATTTAATGACATGTTTGGGCTCTAGTAGAAGAGGTGCACGTAATTCAAAACATTTGTTTCAAGAGTTTATTAGTCTAAATCCCAGCCCCTTTGGTAACGCTGAGAACACATTATTAATAGAAATAAAAAAGAGCATCGATATTATCGATGCTATTTTTGTTTAATTCCTTTTGGTAACTATTTCAAATTATTAAATAATAGTTGATTGTCCCAAATGTATATTGGTAAAATTAAGATTGGTTTCGTCGGGATGATTAATAAAATCTTCGATGAAATCGCCAACCTTAGTGGTGCTAATATTATCGTATTTGTTATTTAAATCGGGCGTTGTAATGTGTAATTTTAAAGATTTATCAACACCTTCACGCACTCTGTTAGCTTCTTCGTCTAGTCCAAAATGATCTAGCAACATAGCAGCTGATAAAATGGATGCTATTGGGTTTGCTATGCCTTTGTTGGCTGCTTTAGTATAAGCACCGTGAATGGGCTCGAACATGGCATATTTATCTCCTAGTGATGCTGATGCTAATAGACCGATTGAACCTACGATTACACTGGCTTCTTCGGAAAGAATATCGCCAAACATATTTTCGGTTAAAATAACGTCAAATTGTCGTGGATTGATAATGAGTTCCATAGCGGCATTATCGATATACATGTATTTCAGTTTTACGTCTGGATATTGTGGTGCAATTTCTTGCACGATGCGTCTCCAAAGGCGCGAACTTTCTAAAACATTGGCTTTATCTACCAATGTAATTTTCTTTTTTCTTGCATGTGCTGCTTTAAATGCTGCATGCGCTATACGCTCAATCTCGAATCTGTTATAGGTACAAGTATCGGTTGCAGTATTCCCATCTGCACTTAACGTTCTTTCACCAAAGTAAATACCTCCAGTAAGTTCACGGTAAATTAAAATATCAACGTCCTTAATCTGCTTTACTTTTAATGAAGATTTGTTTAGTAAATCTTCATAAGCTATTACAGGGCGTATGTTTGTGTGGAGTCCCAGTTCTTTACGAATCCCTAAAAGACCTTGTTCCGGACGTATTTTTGCATTTGGATCTAAATCGAAAGATGTACGCCCAATGGCTCCAAAAAGAACGGCGTCGGCATTTTTACAAATGTCTATGGTTTCTTGAGGTAAAGGGGTTCCCGTCTTGTCGATGGCGCATGCGCCAACTAAACCATGATTGAAAGTAAATATGTGGTTAAAATCCATAGCAATGGCTTTCAACACCTTTACGGCTTGCGCGGTGACCTCTGGGCCAATTCCATCCCCTGGCAATACGGCTATATTTAATTTCATTTGTTATGTTTTATTTTGCAAAGATAACACGTAATAGCCTATTTTTTATTAAGATGAAACAATTTCGTTATAAACTTTACTATTTTCTATAATATTGTGAATATCTCCATCATTTACTTCCTTTTTCTTGTCAGCGAAATCAAGGAAATTTGTATAAATGACATCCAATTGAAGTTTTGTTAATTCGTATCCTACATTTTTTGCTCTGTAAGCAAGTGCAGCACGACCGCTACGGGCTGTTAAAACAATTGCAGATTCGGTAACACCTACATCTTTAGGATCGATAATTTCGTAAGTCTCACGATTTTTTATCACACCATCTTGGTGAATACCAGAGCTATGCGCAAATGCATTAGCACCAACAATAGCTTTATTTGGTTGAGTATAAATCCCCATACTATCGGATACCAATTGGCTTAATCCGTAAAGCATTTCGGTTTTTATATTTGTATCTAAATTTAGGTATGGGTGTTGTTTTAAAATCATAACCACTTCTTCCAAAGCAGTATTTCCAGCACGTTCACCAATACCGTTAATAGTACATTCTATTTGGCGTGCACCATGAATAACACCTTCTATAGAATTAGCAGTAGCTAAACCTAAATCGTTATGGCAATGGCAAGATAAAATAGCTTTATCTATTCCTTTTACGTTTTCTTTTAAGTACTTAATTTTTGCACCATATTCACTTGGCAAGCAATATCCGGTTGTATCTGGAATGTTTAAAACAGTTGCTCCTGCTTTTATTACAGCTTCACAAACACGTGCTAAATATTCGTTATCGGTTCTACCTGCATCTTCAGCATAAAACTCAACATCTTCCACAAAAGATTTTGCATACGTTACGGCTTGAACAGCACGTTCGATTATAGCATCTTGCGTAGATTTAAATTTGAATTTTATATGAGAATCCGATGTGCCAATACCTGTATGTATTCTTGGTAGTTTTGCATACTTTAATGCTTCGGCAGCTACTTTTATATCATTTTCTACCGAGCGTGTTAATCCACAAACGGTCGCGTTTTTAACAATCTTAGAAATTTCCTCAACCGATTTAAAATCACCCGGACTTGAAACTGGAAAACCTGCTTCAATAATATCAACACCTAAAAAATCTAACTGTTCGGCTATTATTAATTTTTGCTCGGTATTTAGTTTACAACCAGGGACTTGTTCACCATCTCTTAGTGTTGTATCGAAAATTTGGACTTTATTATCAGACATTTATTGAAATATATTTTCTTATTGTTCTACGAAGTTATATTTTGCTTAACCAAATCGAATATACAACCTTGTGTTATTACGATGTTTAAAGTTGTAATAACTTGTTTAACTATCTGTTAATCAAATAATTAATACTGATTTTGTAACTATGACGAAAGAGCAAAAAGATAATTTGTTTGTGCTAGTGAAATCACTTTCTAAATCCGAAAAGCGCCAATTTAAGCTTTATGTAGGAAGATTGGGAGTAAATGAAGACTCTAAGTTTTTAATGCTTTTTAATATTCTTGATAAACTGTCGGTTTATGATGAATCTGTTATTTTAAAGAAAGGGATTGTAAAAAAGCAACAACTTTCTAATCTTAAAGCGCATCTCTATAAACAGATTTTAATTAGTTTACGGTTAAACCCGTCTCATAAAGATATTCGATTACAAATTCGTGAACAGCTCGATTTTGCAACCATACTTTACCATAAAGGCCTATACAAGCAAAGTTTAAAACTCTTAGATAAAGCAAAAAGTCTAGCTATTGTAAATGAGGAAAAAAATGTGGCTTACGAGGTAGTTGAGCTCGAAAAAGTTATAGAATCGCAATACATAACCCGTAGTTTAAGTAACCGAGCAGATGAGCTTACCATACAAGCCAAAGAACTTAGTTTGCACAATGTTTTAGCTAGTAAATTATCTAATTTATCGTTACAATTGTACGGCCTTTATTTAAAAATAGGCTACATTAAAAATGATGAAGATTATAAACAAGTTAATAAGTATTTTAATGACCGTTTACCAAAGTATGATATACACGAGCTTGGCTTTCGAGAAAAATTGTGGCTTTACAAATCGTATTTATGGTACAGTTTTTTAACCGTAGATTTTTTGTCTTGCTATAAATACTCTCTAAAATGGGTAGATTTATTTTATGCTAAAGAAGAGATGATTGAGCTAAATCCTGTGTTTTTTTTAAGCGGAAATAATTATTTATTAGAGTCGTTATACTTTTTAAGAAAATACGATAAGTTTAAGGAGAGCTTAATTAAATTCGAGGGTGTAACCAAAGAAAAATGGTTCCCTAAGGATGATAATCTTGATGGTTTAGCTTTTCTATACATCTATAATAACAAGTTTAATTTACATTTTATTGAAGGAAGCTTCGAGGAAGGTTTGCCTTTAGTCGATGAAGTTTTGAGTGAATTAAAGTTTTATAGAAATCGTACAGACGAGCATCACGTTATGGTATTTTATTATAAAATGGCCAGTATGTATTTTGGAGCCGGAGAAAATAAAAAATGTATAGAATTCTTAGATAAAATTATTAGTAATAAATCATTACAAATGCGTGAAGATTTATTGTGTTTTTCTCGTATTTTAAATTTGGTTGCCCATTATGAAGCTGGTTTAGATTACAATCTCGATGTGCTTATAAAGAGTACGTATAAGTTTTTAATTAAAATGGAAGATTTATATGAAGTGCAAAAGGAATTTATCAAGTTTTTAAGAGGTTTAGGTGATATCTATCCGCATGAGGTGAAGAACGAATTTATAAAACTGCATAAAAAACTAAAGGAATACGAAAACGATCCCTACCAAAGTCGAGCGTTTTTATATCTAGATATTATTTCTTGGTTAGAATCTAAAATTCAAAATCGTCCAATAGGTTTGGTTATCCGAAATAAATTTCATGAATTGAAGGTGAAGTAGGTTTTTACTCTTTTTAATTAAGAGTAATATTAATTGGTTTACCTCCTTTATGGAAAGGATTTAACTAAAAAGGCACCTGATAATGTTTAAAAATAATTACTACTTTAGGTTTAAAGTAAGAGCGTAAATATTCTTGGACTTAAGCTTTACAATTTAGAAATAGATAATTATCATAAAAAAACATGAAATTAAAAAATATGTACAAACCGTTATTAGTTTTATTCGTTGTTAATCTATTTCTAATTTCTTGTAAGGAGAAGCAAAAAACAATCGTTGAAAATGTTACAAGCGAAAAAATACTAGAGAAAAACTCGGAAATCAATACAGATTTCCCAATTTACTCTGAAAAACGCGAATCTAAATCTGATAGTACACAAAATATTTTAAGAGGAAGAATAACGTTAGGACATGAGGTTAGTAGTTTTTCCCCTTGTGGAGATGATAAGGAATTTTGGATTATGGCGGAAGAGGAACTGACTCAGTTATATTTCAATTTAACAAAAAACCAAGAGCCTTACTCTCCAATATTTGTGAGAATTGAAATTATTGATAAAGGAAAATCAGAAGATGGATTTGCTGCTGATTATGACAGTACCTATGAGGTGGTAAATATTTTAGAAGCCAGAAACATCTCAGACATAGATTGTGAATAAAACATATTACAATGATGTCTAAAAATAATTGCTATTTTAGGGTTAAATTAATATGTGACTATTCTTACACGAGACGTTGGCAGTAAGTTGAAAAAACTAAGAGGTAAATATTTGAACATTGACATTTGAATAATGGGAAGAGTAATTTGGAAAGAAAATAAGGTATTATCTATTGAAACGAGAAAGGGCATTTTTGTTTTAGCTCAAATGATTAAATCACCTTTTCTTATATTTTTTAATTCATTTAGTGAGGATAATAAATTCAAAGAAAGTAATTTGGAAAATACACCAATATTATTTTTACACGCGGTTACGAGGCAATTTCTAAAAAAAGCCAATATTGAGACCCTGAAGATTGACCCATTAGAAAATTATGAACAGCCTAAATTATGGATTAAAGAAAATTCAGGTAGTAGGAAAGTAACTGTTTGGGCAGGAACTGAAAATGAAAAGAATTTTATTTCTTTTGGTGAGAATGGTGGGAAATTAATTGAGAAAGACATTTTAAAAGACGGAAAATACAATCATCCAAGCGGAATTTATGATAAATCTATAAAGGAGCTTATGCCCAAAAATGTAGATATTAGTGAAATTTCAAATTATGAATTAACGTCAATAGAAATTTACCCTAATTTAAATGAACGTCTTTATTTATGCCATTTGAAAGGGGAAAACATAGACCCTGCTAAAAATATTTTATTTAATATCGGTATGCCTTTAGAATATAAAAAATACGTCGATATTGTTTCTGGACTTGTAAAGTTGGAGGATTTAGGATATTAATAATCATTGAAATGGAGAATAAAGCCTACTGCCAACACCCTATAAAAATAATGCTTATTTTAGTGCTTAATCAAGAGTAAATGCATTCTGGTATATTAGGTTTTCCTTCGGAAAATCCTCGTATACAAACCCGCTACCCACAATTAAAAAGAATAAAACCAGAGACTACAAAAGTTTCATTTATTACTATATAATACCAACATGATTATAGAACAAGAAGAGAAATTTAAAGACGTACTTTCTAAAATAGAAGGGAAAATTAATGAACAAAGTTTTTTTAACAAGTTCTTGGAATTGTATCCTGAAGCTTGGAAAAAACATAAAATTATGTATTCAAAATTTAATAAAAGTAAACAATTTGGGCAAAAAATTCCGTTACCAAAACCTGAGGTTTCTTTACGAAAAGAAATTAGGGTATGGTTACAAAAACAATAAAAACACAACAAACCATCTTATTATCTAAAAATATAAAAAACAAACATAGTTTTAACGATCTAAAGTGTTGGTGATGTTCCCTTTCCGCGTAAGCGAAAAAATAAACCACAAGCTTCTTAACTACAAACTTACTTCCGTATATTTGCACTTTCTTAAAAATAACAATCATGCAAGACGGATTATACGCAAAATTTAATACAACAAAAGGAGAAGTTCTAGTTGCTTTAGAGTACAAAAAAGCACCAGGAACAGTTGGTCACTTTGTAGCTTTAGCTGAAGGAAACCTTGAAAACAATGTGAAACCACAGGGAGAACCTTATTACGATGGATTAAAATTCCATAGAGTAATTGAGGATTTTATGATACAAGGTGGTTGCCCACAAGGTACAGGAACTGGAAGCCCAGGTTATAAATTTGACGATGAATTTCATCCAGATTTAAAACACGACGGACCAGGAGTATTATCTATGGCTAATTCAGGACCTGGAACAAATGGAAGTCAGTTTTTTATAACTCACGTAGAAACAGCTTGGTTAGATGGTAAGCATACCGTTTTTGGAAAAGTTGTAGAAGGACAAGATATAGTTGATGCTATTGCTCAAGGCGATTTAATAGATACTTTAGAAATAGTAAGAGTTGGTGCAGATGCAGAGGCTTTTAAAGCGGTGGAATCTTTTAGAGAATTTGAAGGTTCTCGTGAAAAAAGATTAGCAGAAGTTGCAGAAGCAGCAGAAGCTGAATTAGACAAATTAGCAGCTGGATTCAAAAAAACTGAAAGTGGTTTACGTTACCAAATTCTTCAAGAAGGAAATGGTACTCAAGCTGAAAAAGGTAAAACGGTTTCTGTACATTATAAAGGACAGTTATCTGACGGTACTGTTTTCGATTCATCATACAAACGTAATTCACCAATTGATTTTGCTATTGGAGTAGGACAAGTTATTCCAGGATGGGATGAAGGTATTGGCTTATTAAAAGTAGGAGATAAGGCACGTTTAGTAATCCCAAGTCATTTAGGATACGGAAGTGCAGGAGCAGGCGGTGTAATTCCACCAGATGCAACTTTAGTTTTCGATGTAGAACTTATGGATGTAAAATAAGAAGCGAATAACTTTTTTTGTAAAAAAAGTTAGAGACTCATTTATGTAGAGTGTAGTCTCGGCATCTAAAAAGCATCTGTTTCTTTGTTAAATAGGGGCTTAAGTCTAGGGAGATAATAAAATATTTTCTAATTTTTTTAGTTAACTTATTTACAAGGGTTTATATAGATTAAATAAAAATAAGCACCTCTTTAGGGGTGCTTTTTTAGTGTTTCATTTTTTCGGTTACCAAATGGCAGACAATTATTTTGGTTCATCGAATATATTCTTTATAGTTAACTGTTAAATTTAAATTTGCATCATGATTAGTATAATGGATACGGATTTTTATCCGGAAGTTTTAAAAGAATTTAATTACTCTTTTGGAGATGTTTTTGTTTTTGACAAATTTGTTGTTTCTGAAATTAGACAAGGTGTGGACTTTAGTTGGGATAACCATGCAAAAGCCGTGATCGATGATGTTTTTTGGTTTTTAGGAACACCAGATGGAGCAACTATTAACTTGATTTCAAATAGAATTAATTCCTATTCGGTTATGGCTTCCGATTGGGTAAAGTTTTTTAAAAATAGTTATTTTTTGAATTCTTATATCGTGGTGTCTGATAAGGCTCGTCTTTCTAACGCTACTATCGAAAAGCTGTTTTTTAAAGGTACTATAAAGCATTTTAGCCAGTTAGAAATGGCTATTAATTTTGTTAAAAATGATATGGTAGAAATTGACTAGTATTGTTTTATATTTGTTTTCATGACAGATAAAGAACTTGAAAAGCTAAAATATCCTATAGGTCAATTTAATTGTCCAAAGAAAATTACTTCACAACATATTGAAAGTTGGATTTCAATACTAGAACATTTTCCAGATCGCTTAGAGCGTTTGGTGAAAGGTTTAACAAACTCACAATTAGATACTCAATATAGACCAGAGGGGTGGACGATTAGACAAGTGGTTCATCATTTATCCGATAGTCATCATCATAGTTATACCCGTTTTAAATGGACTTTAACAGAAGATAAGCCTGTAATTAAAGCTTATTTTGAAGAGCGTTGGGCAGAATTAATCGATTCTAAATCTGCTCCCATAGAGATGTCGTTAATTCATTTACGTGCTATTCATGTCAAATTAGTGTATTTACTAAAAACTTTATCGGAAGAAGATTTGCAAGCCTGTTTTATTCATCCAGAAACCAATAACGAAGTGCCTCTAAATTTCAATATTGGCAATTATGCTTGGCATAGCAATCATCATTATGCGCATATTGAAAACTTAATGAAACTAAAAGGATGGATTTAAAATGATAAGAAAAGCAACCCTTGACGATGTCAACTCGCTACTTGAAATTTACAATTATTATGTAATAAACACCACGGTTACTTTTGATGAAGTGCCTGTGTCTTTAAGTGCTTTTACCGAAAAGTTAGAACTTATTTTAAAAGATTATCCGTGTATTGTTTTTGAAGAAAATAATGAGATTTCAGGGTTTGCTTATGGTAGTAAATTTAGGCCAAAACCGGCATATAATTTCACTGTAGAATCTACGGTTTATGTAAAAAATGGAGCACATGGGAAGCAAATAGGTTCTCGTTTATATAAAGAGTTAATAGCGTTGCTAAAGCAACGTGATTTTAAATCGGTTTTGGGCGTTTTAACCATTCCTAATCCTGCCAGTGTTAAACTACATGAAAAGTTTGGTTTTACTCAAGTCGCACATTTAAAAGAAGTAGGGTTTAAGTTTGATACTTGGCTGGATGTTGGTATTTTTCAATTGAAAATTAATTAAGCCTTTTTCCATTTAATACCGCAACCAATACTAGGTTTTTGTATCGTATCATTTTCAGCATGATCAATTAGGCAGTTTAACGCATGGCGCAAATCTTTACCAGTAACAGGAATGCTATTTCCAGGTCGAGAATCGTCAAGTTGTCCTCTGTAAGTTAATTCTAAATTAGAATCAAACACATAAAAATCGGGAGTGCAAGCGGCATCATAAGCCTTTGCTATAGATTGACTTTCATCATATAAATATGGAAACGGGTAACCTTCATTTTTGGCATGAATCTTCATCTTTTCAGGGCTGTCTTGTGGGTAATTAACAACATCGTTACTCGAAATAGCAATACATTTAATTCCTTTCTTTAAATAATGATTTGCTAAGCCAACCAATTCTTCGTTTACATGAATTACAAACGGACAATGATTACAGATAAACATAATAACAGTACCTGTGTCTCCTTTTAAATTATTGAGATTTAAAGTGGTTCCAGAAACGGTGTCTAATAGGGCGAAATTAGGTGCTTTTGTACCTAAAGGAAGCATGTTGGAAGGTGTTCGAGCCATGATTAAAAGTTTTATGCTAAGTTCGGGATTATTTGTATTTTTAAAAAATGAACGAAGCAATAACTTTCGAAGATTTTTCTAAAGTCGATTTACGAGTGGGTACTATCATTGAAGTGAGTGATTTTCCTGAAGCGAGAAATCCTGCTTATCAACTTATTATAGATTTTGGCGATTTGGGGATTAAAAAAACATCGGCACAAATTACAATACTTTATAAAAAAGAAGATTTATTGCAAAAACAAATTGTAGCTGTTGTTAATTTTCCGAAGAAACAAATCGCGAAGTTTATGAGTGAATGTTTAGTTATAGGTGCTGTAGAAGGCAAAGATGTTATGTTATTAAACCCAGAAAACAAAGTGAAAAATGGAACATCCGTTTCATAGTATATTTAAGAGTTCTCTACTTTCACTATAATTTGTTTCATTTTCCCTTTTAGTATTAGTGCAAACGGTTTCAGAATTTTGTTTAATTAAACAAATCCAAGGTTGTTTTAAATCGTGTTGAGCTAATTTTTATTTACCGGCTATAAAGGCATAAAAAAATCCGTTACATTTTTATTGTAACGGATTTTGAGTATGTTTTTTTGAAATCAATTAAATATCGTCAAAGCTAATATCAGTAAAGCTTTCTGGTGTTTTTAATTCGGCTTCGGTAACTCGAGAACCATCATCTGTATCTGCACTGTCATATTCCTTTTTAAAATCCTTTTGATGACGTTCGCTAATTACTTCATCACCTTTTTCATTTATGATATAGTCAGTCATTTCACCTAAAATATCTTTGAATTCGGCAAAATCTTCTTTATAAATATAAATTTTATGTTTTTTGTAATGAAATGAACCATCATCATTTGTGAATTTTTTACTTTCAGTAATTGTTAAATAATAATCTTCAGCTTTTGTTGCTCTTACATCAAAAAAGTAAGTGCGTCTTCCTGCTCTCAATACCTTTGAAAAAATCTCCTCTTTCTCCATCATACCATTATTGTTCATAATTATATAGAAATTTGTTTTTAATTCTAGTGTTTCAAAAATCTAAAAAAAACTAAAGCAAACCAACATTTTAAGGAGTTTCTTTTAAAAAAGTGAAATTTAGTTATTTAAAGTAAAGAAAATAAAATGCTAAGTGTTTTATTTTGAAGATGTTTCGCTCAGTTGTTTTAAATATAAATGTTTGTAATACCCATCGATTTCAATAAGTGTATTGTGTGTGCCTTGCTGTACAATTTTCCCATCTTCCAAAACAATTATTTTATCCGCATTTTTAGCCGAGGAAACGCGGTGACTCACAATAATAGTTGTTTTACCTTCCGTAATTTTCTTTAGATTTTTAAGTATTTTTTCTTCTGTTTCTGTATCAACAGCCGATAAGCAATCGTCGAAAAGTAATATTTTTGGTAATTTTATAATAGCTCTTGCTATGGAAACTCGTTGTTTTTGTCCTCCCGAGAGCGTGATACCACGTTCACCTAAAACGGTATCGTATCCATGAGTGAATTTCATGATGTTTTTATGAACTTGCGCATTTTTTGCCGCCTCAATCACTTCTTCTTCCGTAGCGTCTTCCTTCCCGAACTTAATATTGTTTCTTAAGTTATCAGAAAATAGAAAAGCTTCCTGTGGAACATAACCAATACTGTCACGCAAATTGGATAAATTAACTTGATCTATTTCTTGTTTATTGATCATAATGGATCCTTTATCGATATCGTAAAGACGACCAATTAAATCTAAAATAGTAGATTTTCCCGATCCGGTTTTTCCGATAATAGCAAGGGTTTCTCCTTCGGTTACCTTAAAACTAACATCATTTAAAGCTTGAATGTTGGTATCATCATAAGTAAAAGAAACGTTTTTAAATTCGATATCTCCAGTAATTTTGGTTTCAGCTTCAGTTTTATTTTTAATTTCAGGCTCAATTTTTAAAAACTCATTAATTCGTTTTTGCGAAGCTTCGGCTTGTTGTACAATCGATGTTACCCAGCCTACAGTAGCTACGGGCCAAGTAAGCAGGTTGACATAAATAATAAATTCGGCAATGGTACCAATACTTTCAATTTCACCGTTAATGTATTGCATGCCACCAATGTAAATTACAATTAGGTTACTTACTCCAATTAGTAAAACCATCATTGGGAAAAACCAAGCTTGCACTCGAGCTAAATCTATTTGTTTCTCTTTACTTTCTGCGGCAAGTGTAGAGAAGTTTGCCGAAGTTTGCGGTTCAATACCATAGGCTTTTATTACTGAAATTCCACTAAAAGATTCTTGTGTAAAAGTAGAAAGTTTCGATAAATACTCTTGTACAATAGTACTTCTTCTATGTATTTCTTTACTTAATTTGTAAATTATTATAGATAGTATTGGTAGCGGTAATATGGTATATAGCGCCAATGATGTAGATTCTTCGAACATATATATTAACGCAATTACAAAAAGCGTTACTGTATTAATACTATACATTATGGCTGGGCCAGCATACATACGAACGCGACCAACATCTTCACTAATACGGTTCATTAAATCCCCCGTTCTATTTTTTTTATAAAAATTTAAAGAGAGCTTTTGGTATTGCTCATAAATTTCATTTTTTAAATCAAATTCAATATATCTCGATACGTTTATAATATATTGACGCATAAAAAAAGTAAGGATACCACCAATGATAGCGGCACCTATAATATAAAGAATAGCTTCTAGAAGTTCTGCTTTAAAAACATCGATAGGCATGTCTTCATTGAAATATTTTTCTATTACAATAAATATTTTTTTTACATATCGAGGCGTAAACAACAAAAACATTCGGGCAATTATGGTTATAAATATCCCGATTAGAAGGTTGGTTTTGTATTTTAGAAAGTACTTATTTAAGTGTTGTAATTCTTTCATTTATTTTAAAGGAAATAAGTCACAAATATAGGGTATTCAATATAAATAATATATTGATATAGTTATAAGCAATTGTTAAATATAGCTTAAAGTATTTAGTAATAATAAAGTGTTTAAATGCCGTTTTTATTTAAATATAGTGTTATTTTTGCCGCACAAAAGCAATAAAATTTTCAACCTATAATAAGTTCTTTGTAATGATGTTAAATAGAAGACATATTCGTGTAAAAGTAATGCAAACCATGTATGCCTTTAAAGGTAGTGAAAGTGATGATTTTAGTAAAGATCAAAAATTTCTACTTTTTAGTATAGATAATATGTATAACTTATACTTATTACTTATTTCGTTGATGATGGAGGTTCAGAAAAGAGCCGAAAGCAATTTGCTAAAAAAACAGAACAAGCACCTTGCTACTAAAGAGGATATAGATCCAAACCGTAAGTTTGTAAACAATGAGGTTTTTAAAGTTTTATTTAATAATTTGGACTTAAAAGACAAATTAGAACTTTATAACGTTAAGGATTGGGAATTGGATAGTGAGTATGTAGATGTTATTTTTAAAGCTATCACATCTAGTGATTTGTATAAAAATTATATGCAAACTGATACGTCTAGCTTCAAAGAAGATAAGGAGTTTTTAGTAGATGTTTTTAAAGAAATTATAGCTCCAAACGACAAGCTTTACGAGTATTTAGAAGATAAAAATTTAACATGGTTGGATGATTTACCTACTGTAAATACTACCATTTTAAAAATACTTAGAAAGGTAAAACAAACATCTTCGGAAAACCATTTTACACCTAGATTATATAAAGACGCAGAGGATAAGCAGTTTGCTATAGATTTGTTTAGAAAGACGTTGTTAAATAGGACAGCCATAAACAAAGAGATTGAACTGAAAACTCAAAACTGGGATACGGATCGTATTGCCAATGTGGATTTTGTGTTGTTACAAATGGCTATCTGTGAGGTGAAAAATTTCCCTTCTATTCCAGCAAAAGTGACTATTAATGAGTATTTAGAAATTGCTAAAGAATATTCTACACCAAAAAGTAGCGTTTTTATTAACGGTATATTAGATAAGTTGGTGAAAGAATATACCGAAGCAGGTACTTTAAACAAAATAGGAAGAGGTTTAATGTAACGTTATTTTATGTTAAGAGTATAACAAAAATTTCAATTCGATTAAATAATTGTTATTTTTGTAACTTCAATTAAAAATATATTTAAAATGAAAAAGGTAATATTAGGATTAAGTGCATTATGCTTATTAGCATTAACATCTTGTAAAGAAGAAAATGCAGCTAAAAAAATTGAAGAAGCAAATGTTACTGCTGCGGCGGTAAGAGATGCTAGTGCTTCTAACTTTCCAGTGATAGAGTTTGCTGAAACAACTCATGATTTTGGAGAAATAGAAGCTAAAAAATCTGTTGAAACTGTTTTTAAATATACTAATACAGGTAAAGCACCTTTAGTGATTACTAATATTGGAACATCTTGTGGGTGTACAGTACCTCAAAACTGGTCTAGAGAACCGTTAGCTGTTGGAGAAACAGGTGAGTTTACAGTAAAATATAACGGTAGCGGAAAAGGGAAAATTTCTAAAAGTTTAACACTTACTGCAAATACCGAAAAAGGAAAAGAAGTTGTTAAAATTACGGCATTTGTAAAAACAGACGCTTAATAACTAAACCAGAAATTAAATAATAAAAATTATAATGGGAGAAGGTGGAATTGGTAGTTTATTACCATTTGTATTAATGTTTGTAGTTGTGTACTTCTTTATGATAGCACCACAAATGAAACGTGCAAAAAAAGAAAAGAAATTTGCAGCCGAATTAAAACGTGGTGATAAAATAATAACCAAAAGTGGTTTACATGGCAAAATTTTAGAGATTAATGATAAAGATGCTAGTTGTGTTATCGAGACGATGTCTGGAAAATTAAAATATGAGCGTTCTGCAATTTCTTCGGAAATGAGTACCAAACTTAATGCGCCTGCTGTAGTTAAAAAATAAGTAGTAGATTTTATAGTGTGCTATGTTAAAAAAGAACCCTTTTGGGTTCTTTTTTTTTTATTACTATGATTTGAGAAAATATGTTTTTTAGCACATAATGCGATTCTTTTTAAATTAGCGCGAGGTACGTTTATATTAGAGTTAATCACTAGATAGAAGCTATCTCATTATTTTATTAGGAAATACTACTGGGCTTTCAAAACCATCTTTCCCAACAGAAGCAATTCCGAAGAAATAGTTGTCAATAACAATTCCATCTAACATGAATTCTGAGACATCACCAACATAGCGACTGTTGTCCCAAGTAGGAGAAGTGGTATCTCTCCAATATATTTTATAACCGATGGCTCCTTCAACTTTATCCCATTTAAATTTAACCGATGGTTCTACAATACCACCAATTGCAACCGTTTTTGGAGCAGGAGGTGCCCAAGCTAAACTGGCCATGTTTATGGCATTTACAGTGGTTAGTTTTTTTGCATAATCAAAATTGACGTGTTCAATAATATCTCCATATTTAATACCGTTTTCTTCACGAATATCTTGGTGTTGTTGTGTGTAGTTTTCGTGCGCTTCCATTATTCGTATTCCAGCAAAACCTAAATCGTTAAATGGTCTGTGGTGTCCGCCACGACCAAAGCGATCTAATCTATAAACCATCATCGGATTCATTTCTGGCATGTATGTTTTTACTGTTTTATGCACGTAACGGGCTAATTGACGAGAAATTCCATCGACTTCTCCTCCATAAAAACGTCTTGATTTACGTTCTTTTTCTGTTTCATTAGTAGGAACAGGCTCAGAGAAAATTCTAAAAGTTCTATTATCGATAACACCATCAACACCTTTTATGTTTCCAATCATGTCGTTATTAAATATTCCAATGATATCCCATTCTTTTTCTTTAACATATTTTGCTAAGCCACCACCGCCAAATAGGCCTTGTTCTTCACCAGATAAACCAACATAAACAATGCTATTTTCAAATTGATACTTAGATAATACTCTTGCAGTTTCAATAGTTCCGGCCATGCCAGAAGCATTATCGTTTGCTCCAGGAGCATCTTTTGTGAATTCCATAGTATCACTACCACGAGAGTCGATATCTCCGCTCATAATGATATAGCGGTTTGGGTATTTAGTCCCTTTCTGAATAGCGACGACGTTAACAACCCAAGCATCGTGTGGAACACGGCGATTACCTTCTTTGGTCACAAAATCTTTTTGATAAAATACGTTTAAACAGGTTTTACAATCTTTTGAGATCGTTTCGAATTCCGATTTTATCCAGCGTCTAGCTGCTCCAATTCCTCTTATATTTGAAATGGTATCACTAAACGTATTCCTAGTGCCGAAATCGACTAATTTTTGGATATCATTTTCTATACGTTCTGCGGAAACAGCATCTATAATATCATATATTTTTTGGTTTGTTTGAGCAGATGTACCTAGAATATATAGCAGAAGTACAGGAAGTAGTAATATTTTCATTTAATTTTATTTTCATCTAATTTAATAAAAATAAAAAGACGCTTCAAAAATTAATTCGAAGCGTCGTTTATATTTGAGTTAGTCACACAAATTCTTTTAATCCCTTAAAAGCAATATTTATTTTCGGCCTTCACTTTTTCGGCTATTTCGTTACGTAAATCTACAATGTCTGGATAGTTTTGATATTTTGTAAAACGTTTAAGTCCCATAAGCATCATACGTTGTTCATCACCTTCAGCAAAAGAAATGATACTTTCCTTTCCTTTTTCTTCGATAATATCTACAGCGTGATATAAGTATAATTTAGACATTGCAATTTGAACAGATTGAGAATCGGCTCCAAAGCGTTTGGCATTTTTTTCAGTTCTTAAAATGGCAGATTCAGCCATATAAATTTCAATTAAAATATCGGCAGCAGCTATAAGTAATTGTTGGTGCTTGTCTAGATCTGGACCAAATTTTTGAACAGCTCCTCCGGCAACCATTAAAAAAGTCTTTTTCAACTTATTAATCATTACTTTTTCTTCTGAAAATAATTCTGAAAAATCAGGAGTCTCGAAAGATGGAATACCCATTAATTCTTCTTGAACTTTAGAAGCAGGGCCTAATAAATCCACATGACCTTTCATGGCTTTCTTAACTAACATACCAACAGAAAGCATACGATTAATTTCGTTTGTACCTTCATAAATACGTGCTATTCTAGCATCTCTCCAAGCAGATTCCATTGGAGTTTCTTCCGAAAACCCCATACCACCAAATATTTGAATACCTTCATCTGCAGCGTGTTGTACATCTTCAGAGACAGCTACTTTTAAAATAGAACATTCAATAGCATATTCTTCAACACCTTTTAACTCCGCTTCTTGATGTGTGTTTCCAGCAGCTTCTCTCATAGAAATTCTATCTTCTATGTTTTTTGCAGCTCTATAAGTTGCAGATTCACCTACATATGCATTTGTGGACATCTCGGCTAATTTCACTTTAATAGCTCCGAAATCTGAAATTGGTGTTTTAAATTGTTTACGTTCATTAGCGTAATTTACGGCAGTAGTTAAAATTCTTCTTTGAGAATCTAAACATGCAGCAGCTAATTTAATACGACCAACGTTTAACGCATTCATTGCAATTTTAAATCCTTCTCCACGACCTGCTAACATACTGTTAACTGGTACTACAGTGTCATTAAAGAATACTTGGCGCGTTGATGATGCACGAATACCTAATTTGTGTTCTTCTTCACCTAAAGTTATACCGTTTGGATTTTCTTTATCAAATTCAACAATGAAACCTGTGATGTTTTTGTCGTCTTCAATACGAGCAAAAACAATCATCACACTACAGAAACCTGCATTTGAGATCCACATTTTTTGTCCGTTAATTTTATATGTTTTTCGGTCTTCCGATAGGGTAGCAGTCGTTTTTCCAGAATTGGCATCAGATCCAGCTCCAGGCTCTGTTAAACAGTATGCTCCAAACCACTCACCAGAAGCTAATTTAGGTACGTATTTTTGTTTTTGTTCCTCTGTACCATAAAGCGTAATTGGCATAGTACCAATTCCTGTATGAGCACCAAAAGCAGTACTGAAAGAACCTGTTCCAGAAGAAATGTAATCACAAGTTAATACCGTAGAAACAAATCCCATTCCCATTCCACCAAAAGCTTCAGGAACAGCAACACTTAAAAAGCCCATATCTCCAGCTTTACGCATAACTTCTTCAGTTAGCGCATAGTCTTTAGCTTCAAAACGTGCTTTATGAGGAATGATTTCACGATCATTAAATTCCATTACAGATTCTTTCATCATTGTTTGCTCTTCTGAAAAATCTTCAGGAGTAAACACATCTTCACAATTTGTTTCTTTTACTAAGAATTGACCACCTCTTAAGATGTCTTTTTCAGTTGCTTCCATTTTATAGTTTAGTATTAAGTTTTTTATTAGTTTAAAAATTCGAATATTCCACAAGCACCTTGACCTGTACCAACACACATGGTAACTGCACCATATTTACCTTTCATGTCGCGCTTACGCATTTCGTCAAAAAGTTGTACAGATAATTTTGCTCCGGTACATCCTAATGGGTGACCCAATGCAATAGCACCACCGTTTACGTTAATGATATCTGGGTTAAGACCTAACTCTCTAATTACCGCTAAAGATTGTGAAGCAAAAGCTTCGTTTAATTCAATTAAAGATAAATCGTCTTGTTTTAATCCGGCTTGTTTTAATGTTTTTGGAATTGCTTTTACTGGCCCAATTCCCATGATACGAGGTTCCACACCTGCAGCAGCATAGTTTACCATTCTTGCAATGGGCTCTAATCCTAATTCCTTAACCATGTCTTCACTCATAACCATTACAAATGCAGCACCATCACTCATTTGCGACGAGTTACCAGCTGTAACACTTCCTCCAGCAGCAAATACGGCTCTTAGTTTTGCTAAAGCTTCTTTACTAGTTCCTGCGCGAGGACCTTCATCTTTAGTTACTGTATAAGATTTTGTAGCTTTCTTTCCGTTAGCATCAATGTAAGTTTGTTCTACTTCAATGGGTACTATTTGATCTTGAAAACGATTTTCAGCTTGCGCTCGTAATGCTTTCATGTGAGAATTGAATGCAAATTCATCTTGATCTTCACGAGATACTTTGAATTGGTTTGCTACAGCTTCTGCAGTATTTCCCATTCCCCAATAATAATCTTCGTGACCAGCTTTTACAATGGCATCGTAATTTAACTCTGGTTTAAAACCTGTCATTGGTACACTACTCATGCTTTCTGCTCCGCCTGCAATGATACAATCTGCCATTCCTGCTTGAATTTTTGCAGTTGCCATTCCAATAGTTTCAACTCCAGAAGAGCAAAAACGATTTACAGTTACACCTGGAACATCTACAACTTCTAATCCCATTAAAGAGATTAAACGAGCCATATTAAGTCCTTGTGCACCTTCTGGCATGGCGTTACCAACAATAACATCATCGATACGTTTTGGGTCTAGATTAGGCAATTCTTTCATCATATACTTGATGGTTTCTGCTGCCAATTCATCTGTTCTTTTAAAACGAAATACGCCTTTTGGTGCTTTACCAACTGCGGTTCTATATGCTTTTACTATATATGCTGTTTTCATTTTTCTTAGTTTCTTAAAGGTTTTCCTTTGGTTAACATGTGTTGAATTCTTTCCAAAGTTTTACGCTCTGTACAAAGTGAAAGGAATGCTTCACGTTCTAAATCCAATAGATATTGCTCGGTTACTAAAGTAGGTTCTGATAAGTCGCCTCCAGCCATAACGTAAGCTAGTTTATTAGCAATTTTCATGTCGTGTTCACTAATGTATTTAGAATCTTTCATGGAATCTGTTCCTACTAAAAACATACCTAAAGCCTGTTTGCCTAATACCTTAACATCTGTACGTTTTATAGGTTGTGTGTAACCCATATTCGCCATTAATTTAGCATGTTCTTTAGCTACAGCAATTTGGCGGTCTTTATTAACTACAACAATATCTTTTCCTTTTTGTAAAACGCCCATATCAAAAGCTTCGTAAGCCGAAGTTGATACTTTTGCCATACCAATAGTTAAAAAGTATTCCTGAAGTGTATTTAACTGCACATCTCCTTTTCTGAAAGTATCTGATGCTCTTAAAGCCATTTCTTTAGAACCACCACCACCAGGGATAACACCAACACCAAACTCTACAAGTCCCATGTAAGTTTCTGCTGCTGCGACGACTTTATCTGCATGTAATGATAATTCACAACCACCACCTAAGGCCATACCGTGAGGTGCGGAAACTGTTGGGATTGAAGAATAACGCATGCGCATCATGGTATCTTGGAAGTATTTAATAGCCATATTAAGCTCATCATACTCTTGCTCTGCAGCCATCATGAAAATCATGCCTATGTTTGCACCAACCGAGAAGTTTGCAGCTTGATTACCAACAACTAAACCAGCAAAATCTTTTTCGGCTAAGTCGATAGCTTTATTTAACCCAGCTAAAACGTCTCCACCAATGGTGTTCATTTTAGATTGGAATTCTAGGTTAAGTATGCCGTCCCCAATATCTTCAATAACAACACCAGAGTTTTTAAACACTTCGTTTGTTTTTCTAATATTATCAAGGATGATAAAACTGTCTTGACCAGGTATTTTAGTTTGTTTTTTAGAAGCGATATCATAAAAGAAAGAAGCGCCTTCTTTTATAGAATAAAAAGAGGTGTTACCAGAAGTAAGCATCTCATTAACCCAAGCAGCAGGCTCTAGGCCTTCAGCTTTCATTAATTCGATTCCTTTTTCTACTCCAATAGCATCCCAAATTTGGAAAGGTCCATGTTCCCAACCAAAACCAGCTTTCATGGCATCATCAATCTTATAAAGCTCTTCTGAAATTTCTGGAATACGATTAGATACGTAAGCAAATAATGCTGTGAAGCTTTTTCTGTAAAACTCACCCGCTTTATCTTTTCCTTTTACTAATACTTTAAAACGGTCTACTACTTTATCAATCGTTTTCGTAAGTTCTAAAGTTGCAAATTTTGCACGTTTAGCCGAACGATATTCTAAGGTGTTTAAGTCTAATGATAAAATTTCTTTAGATCCATCTGCAGACACTTGTTTTTTGTAAAAACCTTGTCCTGTTTTGCTTCCTAACCATTTGTTCTCCATCATAGTATTGATGAAATCTGGTAATTTAAACAATTCTAAACGTTCGTCATTTTTACAGTTTTCTGCAATACCGTTTGCTACGTGAACCAAAGTATCTAAACCTACAACATCTACCGTACGGAAGGTTGCCGATTTTGGACGACCAATTACTGGTCCAGATAATTTATCTACTTCTTCAATAGTTAAATCTAAATCTTTAACCGCATGAAATAAACTTTGAATGCTGAAAATACCAACTCTGTTTCCGATAAATGCCGGTGTATCTTTTGCAATTACCGAGGTTTTGCCAAGAAATTGTTCACCATAACCATTCAAGAATTCTAAAACAGAAGCATCTGTTTTTGGTCCAGGAATAATTTCAAATAATTTTAAGTAACGCGCAGGGTTAAAGAAGTGTGTTCCGCAGAAATGTTTCTGGAAATCTTCACTTCGTCCTTCACTCATAAATTTTATTGGAATACCAGAAGTGTTAGATGTAATTAACGTGCCTGGTTTACGATATTTCTCTAAGTTTTCAAACACCATTTTTTTGATGTCTAGTCTTTCAACTACAACTTCCATAATCCAATCTGCATCGGCTACTTTAGCTATATCATCTTCTAAATTACCTGTGGTAATTCTACTAGCGAAATCTTGATGATAAATTGGAGATGGTTTTGATTTTAACGATGCCATAAGTGCATCATTAACCAATCTATTTCTAACTATTTTGTCTTCTAAAGTTAATCCTTTAACTTTTTCTTTGTCGTTAAGTTCTCTTGGAACAATGTCTAGTAACAGGACATCTACGCCAATATTAGCGAAATGACAAGCTATACCGCTTCCCATAATTCCGGAACCAATAATTGCGATTTTTTTTATTCTACGTTTGCTCATTTTATTTAACTAGTTGTCGTTTGGTGTATATATTTTTTTGTTGGAAACCATATTTAGAATCACATCGGCTACCTCATTGAAGTGCTTTAGTTTTTCATCGGTGATATTGTTTTTTATTTTATCATTAAAGGTTAAAACGCGATCTTTAGAATAGTTACGTTTTTGAATTCCGAAAGGTGTTAGCTTGATAATTACACCACGACCATCTTCTGGATTAGGGTGTCTGTCAATCAAACCTTTTATTTCCATAGCTTTTAAAATTCGAGAAAGGCTTGTAGCTTCCATTCCCATCTTGGGGCCTAAAGCTGTAGATGGTGTTCCTTTTTCTGGATCTATACTTAATAAGGTAAACCCCGTTGCCATAGTACTATCAAATTTTAAAGCTTCTTCATTATACATTTTTTGAACAGCAAGCCAGGTTGTTCGTAAAACGTAATCTATAGTTCTATCTTTCATATAAAGAGGTTGTTGTTTCCAAATATAGTAAAATTTATTATGCACGCATAATAAATTATTATTATTTTAGTTAAACTTTTACTAAGAATGCAAGATTTTGTTAGCCTCTGTAGATTTTCTCGATAAGAGAAAAGTACTTTTGTTTTATAACTTTACGCTTCATCTTCATGGTTGGCGTTAGATGTCCGGCATCTATAGACCAAATGTCTGGAGTGATTTCGAATTTCTTAATTTGTTCCCATTTCCCAAAGTTCGCATTTGCAATATTAATCTCTTCTTGAATTCTAGCAAGTAATTGCATATTCAGTATTATATCTTCGTTACTAGTAAATGGAATATCGTGGCGTTTAGCCCATTCCTTAACGAAATCGTAATTTACTTGTATTAAAGCTGCTGGCATTTTTTCGCCTTCGCCAATAACCATAATCTGCTCTATAAATCGAGATTGTTTAAATTCATTTTCAAGCAGGGCAGGTGCTACATATTTACCGCCCGAAGTTTTGAACATTTCTTTTTTTCTATCGGTTATTTTAAGAAAACCATTGAGGTCTATTTCTCCAATATCACCGGTGTGGAAATAACCACCCTTAATAGCTTCAGCTGTTTTAGCATCATCCTTGTAATAACCTATCATAACATTTGGGCCTTTTACTAGTATTTCACCATCTTCAGCAATTTTAACTTCAACATCATCAATTACTTTACCTGTAGTTCCAACTCTAAAGCCTCCGTTACGCATATCATTTACAGATATAACAGGTGAAGTTTCGGTTAATCCATAACCTTCCATTATAGGTAAACCTGCAGCAGCAAATATTCTAGTAAGTCTAGGTTGTAGTGCGGCACTGCCAGAAACCATGATGTCTAAATTACCACCAAGGCCTTCTTTCCATTTACTAAAAATAAGTTTTCGAGCAATTTTTAGTTGAAATTCATACCACCAACCATTTTGACCGTAAGGTTCAAATCTTAAGCCTAAGTTGACAGCCCAGAAGAAAAGTGATTTTTTTATGCCTGTTAACTCACTACCTTTTGCAATAATTTTATCATATACTTTTTCGTATAAACGCGGAACAGCCGTCATAACGTTAGGTTTAATCTCTTTTAGATTATCGCTCATTTTTTCGATAGATTCTGCAAAGTAAATTTCAGCACCACAATATTGATATAAATACAGTATCATACGTTCAAAAACATGACATACAGGCAAAAAACTTAATGTTTTTGATTTGCCGTATTTAAAAGGAACACGGTTTTCGCTATTCAAAACGTTTGAAACTAGGTTGTTATGAGATAGCATAACACCTTTAGGTTTTCCTGTGGTTCCAGAGGTGTAAATTAATGTTGCTAAATCGGATGAGTTTACTGCGTCTTTTTTAGCTTCAACTTCAGGTTGGTTCTGTTTGTCTTCACCTAATTTAAGAACTTCTTTCCAACTATTTTCATCTTTGATATCATCAAAGGTATAAACATTTTTAAGTTTTGTATTCGCTTTAATAGCGTTTAGTTTTTCTAGAATTTCATTATCTGAAACAAAACAATAGATAGACTCTGAATGATTTAAAATATATTCGTAATCTTCTGCGCAAATTGTTGGGTAAATAGGTACATTTTGAGCTCCAACTTGCAATACGCCAATATCTAGAATGTTCCATTCTGTTCTATTTGTTGAAGAAATTACCGCAATTTTATCGTTTGGTTTAACACCTAGCCTTAATAAACCTCGACTTATAGCATTGGCCTGATCTACGTATTCTTGTGACGAGGTAGCTTGCCATTCTCCATTATGTTTTGTGTTAAAGGCTTTATCTAAATTATATGTTTTTAATTGGTGATAAGGAAAGTCAAAAAGTCTGGTGATTTTGGTCATGGGCTATAATTATTCTAGGCTGCAAAATAGCAAATAAAATAAGATTATCAAATAATGCGCCATAAAAGTGGTGGATTCTTATAAATCTTTATTGATTTTTATCAAATTTGTATTACTTAAGAGTCTGGTTTGCGTTTTATTTCTATAGAATAAGCATAATTTTTTAAAAATTTGCTTAAATGGAGTTTCTCCATTTTTATCAATTAAAGATACCGAATTGTTGATTAAAAACCTTAATATTTAACGCTATTTTAGGTATTGAAAAACATCTTGTTTTCTCTAATATGAGTTTTTGAAGTGATTTCGTATACTTAATAACCGTGTTTTACAATATTATAATTTTTTTCGGAATGGGTAAATTAAAATGTTCTTTATTATAAGAAGTTTAAACTCTAATTATATTTTGGATAAAGCTGAAAAGTGTCACAATACAATATCTTGTATTTTAATGATTTAGAGGCGTTTTCATATTAGTGCGAATTGTTTTAGATTATTTTTTAACCCAAGGTTTATTCCTTCTAATTCCATGAATAATTGTTGGTTATGGATTATTTAATTCGATAAAGTGTTTTTTTTGTTAAAGAAAACAAAATAATTCGATTTTAATTTTTTTTACAGAAAAGACTAAATTTTGATAAGGTTTTTATAAAAAAAGTTAAAAGATTGAATTATAACTTTATAAATCGAGTAACTTATGAAGTTATCGTTTAAAACAATAACTTTCTTTTTGATATATAGTCAATTAGATGACAAATGTCAGTTTTATTATTAGTGTTAGAAACTAGATTTGCAAAAAAATAGATAGATTTTTCAATACATTAATATACTAAGCAATGGAAGTAAAACAATTTAGAAACGGAGTTTGGACAGAAAAAGTCAACGTTAGAGATTTTGTTATTAATAATGTTACACCGTATCATGGAACAGATGAGTTTTTAGTTGGGCCAAGTGCAAAAACTCAAAAATTATGGGAAGTTTGTAAACAAGCAACTAAAGAAGAAAGACGAAATAATGGTGTGCGTTCAGTCGATACTGAAATCATTTCAACCGTTAGTGCTTTTGATGCTGGTTATATTGATAAAGAAAATGAAGTAATTGTTGGATTACAAACCGATGAGCTTCTAAAAAGAACAATGAAACCTTTTGGAGGTTTTAAAGTAGTTCAAAAAGCATTATCAGAACAAGGTGTAAAACCAAATGAAGCTATTACCGAATTATTTTCAAAATATGTTAAATCGCATAATGATGGTGTTTTTGATGCTTATACATCTGAAATTAAAAAATTCCGTTCTTTAGGATTCTTAACAGGCTTGCCAGATAATTATGCTAGAGGTAGAATAATAGGAGATTATCGTCGTGTTGCTCTATATGGTATTAATTCTTTAATTGAAACAAAGAAAGAAGATTTAGAAAATATAACTGGCCCAATGACGGAGGCTGTTATTCGTTTACGTGAAGAAGTATCGGAACAAATTAAATCATTGAAAGAAATGATTGAATTGGGTGCTAAATATAATTTAGATTTAGGTCGTCCGGCAGAAAATTCTCAAGAAGCTGTTCAATGGACATATATGGGCTATTTAGCAGCTGTAAAAGAACAAGATGGTGCAGCTATGTCTTTAGGTAATGTATCTACATTCTTAGATATTTATATTGAAAACGATTTACAAGAAGGACTTATTACAGAAGAAGAAGCTCAAGAATATATAGACCAATTTGTAATGAAATTACGAATGGTACGCCATTTAAGAATGAGCGCTTATGATGAAATATTTGCTGGAGATCCTACCTGGGTAACTGAAGCTATAGGTGGTATGTTTGATGATGGAAGAACTAAAGTAACTAAAACATCGTTCCGTTTTTTAAACACACTATATAATTTAGGAGCATCACCAGAACCAAATATTACAATTCTTTGGTCTGAAGCTTTACCACAAAACTTCAAAGATTACTGTGCAAAAGTTTCTATTGATACCTCATCAATTCAGTTTGAAAATGATGAGTTAATGAGAGTTAATCGTGGATCTGATGATTATGGAATAGCATGTTGCGTGTCTTATCAAGAATTGGGTAAATCAATTCAATTTTTTGGAGCAAGAACTAATTTAGCAAAAACTTTATTATTAGCTATTAATGGTGGCCGTTGTGAAAACACAGGTACCCAAATGGTTGCTGGAATTGAAGCTTGTGAATGTGAATATTTAGACTTTGATAAAGTGATGGCTAATTATAAAATAGCCATGAAAGAAGTTGCTCGTGTATATAATGATTCTATGAATATTATTCATTACATGCATGATAAATACTATTATGAAAAAGCACAAATGGCTTTAATTGATACAAACCCAGGCATTAATATTGCTTATGGTATTGCTGGCTTATCTATTGTTGCAGATTCTCTTTCAGCAATTAAATATGCAAAAGTAAGACCTATTAGAAATGAAGATGGTTTAACTGTAGATTTTAAAATTGAAGGCGAATTTCCTAAATACGGAAATGATGATGATCGAGTAGATGTTTTAGCTGCAAATGCAGTAGCTGATTTTAATAATGAATTGAAGAAATTAGCAGTTTACAAAAATGCAGAACCTACAATGTCTGTATTAACGATTACGTCTAATGTTTCTTATGGTAAGAAAACAGGTGCAACTCCAGATGGTAGAGCAAACGGAGTCGCTTTTGCACCAGGTGCAAACCCAATGCACGGTAGAGATTCAAATGGAGCAATTGCCTCTTTAAATTCTGTAGCAAAAATTGATTATAAAGATTCTCAAGATGGTATTTCTAATACATTTTCAATTGTACCTAAATCTTTAGGAGCTACTAAAGAAGAACAAATAGAAAATTTAGGAACCATTTTAGATGGTTATTTCTCTAAAAATGCACAACATTTAAATGTGAATGTATTAGATAAAGAAACTTTGCTTGATGCCATGGAACATCCAGAAGAATATCCACAATTAACAATTCGTGTATCTGGTTACGCTGTTAATTTTGTTAGATTGACTAGAGAACAGCAATTAGAGGTAATTGCACGTTCTTTCCACGAATCTATGTAATTTTTATTAATATTTTAGAGGCTTAATTTAAAACATAACCTTATCAAAACTGCTGAAAACATATTAAGAGTGCATTCTATCGAGTCTTTTGGTACTCATGATGGTCCCGGAATTCGGATGATAGTATTCTTACAAGGATGTAAATTAAAATGTTTGTATTGCCATAATCCAGACTCTATTGAAACTTCTGGAGGAACAGAATATCATATTGAAGATTTGATGCAAATGGCACTTAAAATGAAACCTTATTTTGGTAAAAAAGGTGGTGTTACCGTATCTGGGGGAGAACCCTTGTTGCAAGCTAAAGAATTAATTCCATTTTTTAAAAGGTTAAAAGAAGAAGGCATCCATACCAATATTGATACAAATGGTAGAATATTAAATCATTTTTCTGAAGAATTATTGGATGAACACGCAGATTTGATTATGCTTGATATTAAGAGTATGACAGAGGAAGGTTACCAGTATATAACAGGGAAACCAAATAAAGAAATCTCATTCAAGTTTGCGAAACATAGAGAGGCTTCTGGAAAAAAAATGTGGTTACGTTATGTTTTAATTCCTGGTATTACTGATAAACCGGAACTTTTACATGCTTTGGGTAAGCATTTTAATGATTATAAAACTATTGAAAAAATTGAAATTCAACCATATCATAAACTAGGTATTCATAAATGGGAAGCTTTAGGTTGGGATTATCAACTTAAGGATGCACGTGAAAATACCAAGGAAGAAATTTTATCCGCTTCAGAGATTTTAAATCAATATTTTAATGAGGTAAAAATAAATTAATACATGTTGGTTCATATCAACATAAATCGATTATATGAATACTCCAAAAGAGGTCGTACAAATAGTAAATAAATTAGCTTTAAATAAAGGCAATTATAAAATAAATAAAACATTAATTCTAGCTTTTTTAGCAGGAGCATATATTGCTTTTGGAGGTTTGTTAGCCATTATTGTAGGCGGAGGATCTCCTGGTTTAGCTGCTAGTAATCCTGGAATAGTAAAATTTCTTTTTGGAGCAACATTTCCAATCGGACTTATACTAGTTGTTACAGTTGGTGCTGAACTTTTTACTGGTAATAATGCTTATTTTGTACCTAACGTTTTGAGCAGGAAACAGAATATTGGTGCTGTACTTAAAAATTGGGGATTAGTATATTTTGGTAATTTTTTAGGCGCAATTTTTGTTGCTTATGTAATTACGCATTTAACTCATATTGTAAGTGGTTCCCCTTTTATAGATTCTGTACATAATGTTGCTGTGGGTAAAACAAGCCATACGTTTTTAGTCACATTTCTAAAAGGAATAGGAGCGAATTGGTTAGTTTGCTTGGCGGTTTGGCAAGGAATGGCGGCTAAGAATACAACGGGTAAAATACTTTCTATTTGGCTACCTGTAATGGCTTTTGTTACAATGGGGTTTGAGCATAGTATTGCAAATATGTATTTTATTCCTTTAGCTATTTTTGAAGGTACCAATATTACTTGGACAAGTTTTCTAATAAATAACCTTATACCTGCCACCTTAGGAAATATTGTTGGTGGTGTTCTTTTTGTTGGTTTGCCTTATGGTTATTTATTTGGGAAATTAGATACCGGAATAAAAATATAACTTTTTAAAATTAAAGTATAAAAAAAGCACTTTCAAATATTGAAAGTGCTTTTTTTTATATTATAAAATTATCTTAAGCAGTTAACCATAATCTAGCATTCACAAAAGCTTCTAACCAAGGAGAAACTTCGTCAGTTCTTCCTTCTGGGTAATTTGCCCAGTTCCATTGAAACGTAGAACGCTCAATGTGTGGCATAGTTACTAAGTGACGCCCTGTTTTATCAGAAAGCATTGCGGTGTTGTAATCCGATCCGTTTGGATTATTTGGATACCCTTCGTAACCGTATTTAGCAACGATATTATAGTTTTCTTCGGAAAGCGGTAAGTTAAATTTACCTTCACCATGAGAAATCCAAACACCTAATTCCGTTCCTGCTAAAGTTGAAAGCATTACAGAGTTATTATCTTGAATTTTTACAGACGTGAAAGAACTTTCGTGTTTATGAGAATCATTATGAATCATTTTTCCGTGTACTTCATGCTCCGGATTAATTTCTTCTAATTCCATAAATAATTGACAACCATTACAGATACCAACCGATAAAGTATCTTCTCTTTTAAAGAAATCTTGAATTACTTTATTTGCTTTCTCGTTGTATTTAATTGCGCCTGCCCATCCTTTTGCAGAACCAAGTACATCTGAATTACTAAATCCACCAACGGCTCCTAAAAACTGAATATCTTCTAAGGTTTCACGCCCAGAGATTAAATCTGTCATGTGTACATCCTTCACATCGAAACCAGCTAAATACATAGCGTTAGCCATTTCGCGTTCTGAATTTGATCCTTTTTCACGAAGAATAGCCGCCTTTGGGCGTTTGCCTGTAAAAGCTTCTAGTTTTCCTGTGAAATTTTTCGGGAATGTATATTGAAGAGGTTGATTTTTATAATTATTGAAACGTGCTTCAGCTAAATTATTTGCCGTTTGTTTTTGGTCTAATAAATAAGACGTTTTATACCAAACATCTCTAGTTTCTGCAACATCGAAAGAGAAACTCTCGTCGTTGTTTTTGATGTTTAATTGTCCTGTATTGTTTACAGAACCAATATTAATAGCCTTTATTTTATTTTCTGATAAGATAGTTTCAACAGAAGCATCTGCTTGAAAAACAATTCCTGAGTTTTCAGCAAAAAGTACTTTTATAGCATCTTCTTCACCTAATTTAGAAAGATCTAAATCGGCACCTAAATTAATATCAGCAAAGCAAAGTTCTAATAAAGTAGTAATTAAACCACCCGAAGCCACATCGTGACCAGCAACAATTTTATCTTCTGTTATTAAATTTTGAATGGTATTAAAAACTGCTTTTACATAAGTCGCATCTTTTACATTAGGTGTTTCGTTTCCAATAGCATTTAAGACTTGGTTGAAAGAACTTCCTCCTAATTTAAAATCGTCTTGAGAAATATTGATATAGTAAATGTTACCACCGTTTTGTTTTAAAACAGGTTCAACAACTTTAGTAATATCATTACAGTTAGCACCAGCAGAAATAATAACCGTTCCAGGAGAGATAACATCACCATCAGGATATTTTTGTTTCATAGAAAGTGAATCTTTTCCGGTTGGCACATTGATTCCTAAATCTATAGAAAATTCTGAAATTGCTTTTACAGCTTCGTATAAGCGCGCATCTTCACCTTCATTTTTACATGGCCACATCCAGTTTGCTGAAAGCGAAACCGCATTTAAGCCATCTTTTAAAGGTGCCCAAACTAAGTTTGTAAGTGCTTCTGTTATTGAGTTTCTACTTCCTGCAACAGGGTTAATTAAACCAGAAATAGGCGAGTGGCCTATAGAGGTTGCAACACCTTCTTTCCCTTTAAAATCTAGCGCCATAACACCAACATTGTTTAAAGGAATTTGCAAAGGTCCAACACATTGTTGTTTGGCAACTTTACCACCAACACAACGGTCTACTTTGTTTGTTAACCAATCTTTACAACCTACAGCTTCAAGTTGTAAAACTTGCTCTAAATAGATTTTTAAGTTTTTGGTTTTATAACGTGGGTTTTTATAATTTCTAACAACAGTTTTATCTGTTAAAACAGTTTTTGGAGAGCTACCAAACATATCTTCTAGAGCTAAATCCATTGGTTTGTCGCCTTTGGTCTTGGATTCGAAAGTAAAACGATCGTTACCAGTAACCTCTCCAACAGTGTACATTGGCGAACGTTCTCGGTCTGCAATTTTTTGAAGTATTTCAGTATGATCTTCAGAAATCACTAAGCCCATACGTTCTTGCGATTCGTTACCAATAATTTCTTTTGCTGATAAAGTCGGATCTCCAACAGGTAATTTATCTAAATCGATATGTCCTCCAGTATCTTCAACTAATTCTGATAAACAGTTTAAGTGTCCACCGGCGCCGTGATCGTGAATAGAAACAATGAAGTTTTCATCGCTTTCTACCATACCACGAACAGCATTGGCAGCACGTTTTTGCATTTCTGGATTAGAACGTTGTACTGCGTTTAACTCAATACCAGATGAAAGTGCACCTGTATCTGCAGAAGACACCGCAGCGCCTCCCATTCCAATTCTATAATTTTCACCACCAAGAATAACAATTTTGTCGCCTTCTTTTGGTGTATCTTTTAAGGCTTGGTCTGCTTTACCGTAACCAATACCACCAGCTTGCATAATAACTTTATCGAAACCTAATTTTCTTGGTTCAGAATCGCTAGATGATGCGTTTTCGGCATGTTCAAAAGTTAAAACAGAACCTGTAATTAAAGGTTGTCCAAATTTGTTTCCAAAATCTGAAGCACCATTTGAGGCTTTTATTAAAATATCCATTGGTGTTTGATAAAGCCATTTTCTAGCTTTAAATTTTTGTTCCCAATGGCGATTTTCTTCTAATCGAGAATACGATGTCATGTAAACAGCTGTTCCTGCTAAAGGTAAAGAACCTTTTCCGCCAGCAAGACGATCTCTAATTTCTCCACCAGCACCAGTTGCAGCACCATTAAAAGGTTCTACGGTTGTTGGGAAGTTATGTGTTTCCGCTTTAAGAGAAATAACGGACTCGTAATTTTTTGTTTCGTAAAAATCTGGTTTGTCAGCTGTTTTAGGAGCAAATTGCTCTACAACTGGTCCTTTTACAAAAGCAACGTTATCTTTATAAGCCGAAACAATATCGTTTGGATGTGTTTCGGATGTTTTTCTAATTAATTTGAAAAGTGATGTTGGTTTTTCTTCGCCATCAATGACAAAGGTTCCGTTGAAAATTTTGTGACGACAGTGCTCTGAGTTTACTTGAGAAAAGCCGAAAACTTCAGAATCTGTTAAAGGACGTTTAATTTTTTTCGCAACACCTTCTAAATAATCAACCTCTTCAGTACTTAAAGATAAGCCTTCTTGCTCGTTGTAAGCAGCAATATCTTCGATGTTTAAAATAGATTCTGGCTTAATATCGATAGTGAACATATCTTGATTTAAGCTAGAGAATTTTTCTGAAATCATTGGGTCGAAATCTTTGAACTCTTCCGTTGAAGCTGAAAACTCTTCAATTCTGATAATGCCTGAAATCCCCATATTCTGAGTGATTTCAACAGCATTTGTACTCCAAGGTGTAATCATGGCAGCACGTGGGCCAACAAAAAAAGCATCTATCGATGCTTGTTCTATTTGTGTTTGGTTGCCAAAAAGCCATGTTAATTTAGAGATGGTTTCGGTAGATAATTCTTTTGTTGTTTGAACAGCAAAGACATTGCTCGTTACGTTTCCAAAGAAATGAATCATTATATAGATGTTGTTAGTTTAAAGAAAGTGCAAATTTACTTTTTTTTAGCCGATTTTCTATTAAAAAAATACGATGGAAAATTGAGAGTTATTCACGAGGTTTTGAACAAAAAAAAGCGGCTTGAAAAAGCCGCTTTAGTTAAGAGTAGTAGTTTGCTTATTGTTTTACTATTTTTTTAGTGATGCTTCTTGCTTCCGAAGAAAGTTTTAAAATATAAACACCATGCTTTAAGTTTGCTAAATCTATGCTTTGCGCAGAAGAAGAAATAACACCTTTATTGGTTTGCTTTCCAAGAATATCATAGATACCAAATTCTAGAGGTTCGTTGGTGTCAATATTAATATTGCTTCCTTTTACTGGGTTTGGATAGATTTTTAGGTCTTCTAAAAATTTATCATCTGTACTTAATGAAGTGTAACAAGTCCAAGATAAATCATCTAGAATTACACGATCTCCACCACTTGTGTTTTCTGTAATTACAATAGTTACATTGCCAGTAATATTGATATTAGAAATGGTTGTTGTTTGTGCTGAATCTCCATAAGGTAGTGAGCCAACAACGTTACCATTTACCATAACGTCTAAATTTCCAGAGCCTCCGCTGTAAGCTCTTTGGGTGGTTGCGGTAAGGTTACCTATACCACCTGGGAACGATGGAGATGTAATATTACCTTCTTTAGTGCCTCTAACATCAAAAGTAATGGCTTTACTTTCTGGTGAAATAACTTCGTCTATTCTAGCTAGGGAGGCGGTCCATGAGCCACCATCATTTCCTGTCCAAGTTCTGTTTCCGTATTGGTTATTATTCAATCCGTCTGTGGAGACTAAGTTCTCGAAAGTTTCTGAGATACATGCATCAATTGCTGGCGTAGAATCTTCTAGTGTTGTTGCATTTACAGCATCGCTTAAATCCGATTTGTTATTTGCTAAATCAGTAGCAAGTACAGCAAAGCTATATGTAGTTTCTGGGTTTAGACCTGTAAGTGTTATTGTGGTTGTTGATTGTGAAGACAAAAAATATGCGCCATCAACATAAATTTGATAAGAGGTAACACCGGTATCATCTGTAGAGGCATCCCAACTTAAATCTACAGTAGTGCTTGTTGCGTTAGCTGCTGTTAAATTTGTTGGTGCTGTTGGAGCTTCTGTGTCTGTTGGTTGAGATTCTCCCCAGCGATTTGTTGCAGTTTGTCCGCCCCAAATAACAGTTGCTAAATAAGGATTATCAATAAAAGGATTTCTGTTTCCTTGTCCGTAGGTATTGTTAGCATCTCCGTGATAAGCATTTCTTTGATCTTCAACAATAGAAACAGGATCTTGTGCATTCCATTCTAAAAGTAAATTAATCATGTTGCTATCTATGGTATTTGTTTCTCCAATTGCAACAAACGATGGTTTACATTGTGTACCATATCTTAAATACATGTACATAATAATTCTTGCCGCATCACCTTTCCACTCATCACCAGGATACCAGCTTCCAGAAATATTAGCCGCTGTAGTTGTGATTGGGTTACCGTCTGATCCGATATTGGTTATGTATTTTAAATTTCCGCGATTGGAGTTCATTTTAACATCCGATGGTCTTAGGTTGTGAGCATCCGCATATGGAGGAACATCTTTACCTGTACTTTCTAATTTTGGACTTGCCAAAGAGTTTGGAAAGGTGTGTTCTCTGTTCCAATGAATTCCTTGGGTTCCTCCAGTGAGGCCGTTGCCACGTGTTCGGTCTGTAACATAGTTGCCGTCTGTATCACTGTAGCCGTAAATTAATAATACATTATTTAGGTTATCAGGATCTTGATCTGTTATTTTACTAGCGTTCCAAATGCCAGGTGTGTAAGTTAGGTATTGGGTGTGTTTTGTAGCTGTTTCTATGGCTAGGTCGTTAAAAAGGTCTAGTCCAGTTTGCGAAAAATCGACATCTTGGTAATAGCTTTGTAAGTTTTGTGGCGGTGTTAACTGCGCAAAACTTAAAGTTGTAATAAATAAAAAGAATAAGTAAAAGTGTTTCATAGAGAGAATGGATTAATTATTGTTTGAATTATAAAAATAAGATAAAACACATATTGAGGGTGTGTTTTGATTTTTCACAAAGTTAAAATCTTTTTCTCGTTCTTGTGTTAAGGAATTGTCAAGTCGATTATGTGCTATTATCAGAGTGTATTCGAAAATTTTATAAACAAAAAAAGACCATCTTTTCAGATAGTCTTTTTTATTTATGTTTTTAAGTGAATAGGTATTAGTTCGCTTTACGTTCTAAAAGTGCCATGTAAAACCCATCAAATCCAGATTTATGAGCCATTACCTTTTTATCCTTAACTAAAGAGAAATTCTCCCCAGCTTCCGATTTTAAAAAGGTTGCCACTTGGTCTTGGTTTTCCGAAGGTAATACCGAACAAGTTGCGTAAACCATTTGTCCGCCAGGTTTAACCATTTTACAATACTGTTGGATAATTTCTTGTTGCGTTTTCTTGATTTTGTCAATAAACTCAGGTTGAAGTTTCCATTTGGCATCAGGGTTTCTTCTTAAAACACCTAAGCCAGAACAAGGCGCATCGATTAAAACACGATCGGCTTTATCGTAAAGTTTTTTAATAACTTTAGTAGATTCTATGGCACGGTTTTCAATATTATGAGCGCCGTTACGTTTAGCGCGTCTTTTTAATTCGTTCAATTTATTACCATAAATATCCATGGCAATAATTTGTCCTTTATTTTCCATTAAAGAAGCTAGGTGCAACGTTTTTCCTCCAGCACCAGCACAAGCATCTACAACACGCATACCTGGTTCTACATTTAAAAACTCGGCAACCAATTGTGAAGAGGCATCTTGTACTTCAAAATGTCCGTTTTTAAACATTTCAGTAGAAAATACATTAGCACGCTCTTTTAATTTTAGAGCACTTGGGTGATCTGGTAAAAAATCGGTTTCAATATCTAAATCGAATAAAGCAGTTTGTAGTTCTTCTTTAGTTGTTTTCAATGTATTAACACGTAAAATAACATCGGCTTGCACGTTTAGAGCTTCAATTTCTTTGCTCCAAAGTTCTTTGCCTAATTCTTTTACACCAATTTCATCCATCCAATCTGGGATGGATTCTTTAAATTTTCTATTGTTAGAAAGCTCATCATATCGACCTTTAATACGACGTAATGGTGTGCCTTCAAAATATTTCCAATCTGGTAATTTTACCCCTTTTAAAGTTGCCCAAACCGCAAACATACGCCACAGATTGTCACGATCAAAAGGTTCTTTTACTTCAGCAATTTCAGCGTATAGACGTTTCCATCGCACCATTTCATAAGTAGTTTCAGCAACAAAACCACGGTCTCTTGCTCCCCAACGTTTATCACGTTTTAAAAGTTGTTGTATCACCTTATCGGCGTATTTGCCTTCGTTAAAAATTAGGGTTAAACCATCAATAACCGCAAAGCATAAATTTCTGTGTAATCGCATTTTTTCTAGTTCTCAGTTTTCAGTTGGAAGTTTTCAAACAAAAGTTATCCATCTTTCATCCAAACTGCATTAATTATTAGAGTTTGCAAAGTTACGCTTTATTCATTAATAATTTTTCTTAATTTGCAGCGATTAATTAAGGTATTTGGAAGAACAAGATTTTATAAACGATTTAAGAGCAGGTAAGCAATTTGCGTATGGAAAGTTAATAGATAGCTTTCAGCAAAAAGTTTTTGCAACCTGTATCTCGTTTGTACCCAATAAAGAAGATGCAGAAGATATTGCGCAGGATGTTTTTGTGGAGGTTTTTAATTCGATTAATAAGTTTAAAGGGAATTCAAAATTATCAACTTGGATTTACCGGATTACCACCAATAAATGTTTAGAGTTTATTAGGAAGAAAAACACTAAAAAACGGTTTGCCTTTCTACAATCTATTATGGGGAATGAAATTCCTATGGATAAAACCAAGTATTTCACCGAAATGAATCATCCAGGTGTTTTGTTAGAAAATAAAGAAAAAAGTGAAACGCTGTTTAAGGCTATAAACCAGTTACCCGATGCTCAGCGTGTTGTTTTTACTTTAAGTAAAATAGATGGACTTAGTAATCAGGAGGTTTGTGATATTACAGAAAAAAGTTTGTCGTCGGTAGAATCGTTAATGTTTAGAGCTAAAAAAAACTTACAAGATGTTTTAGGTGATTTTTATAAAAACGAAATGAAGTGAAAAAAAAATGGCTACTAACGCAAGTTTTAATAAAATATTGCATCTAAACATTTATAACACAAAAGATATGGATATTAATAAAGACATACAGCAGAAAATAGATAGTGTTTTAAACGCTGTCGATGGTATTGAAACCGTAAATGTGTCTCCTTTTTTTAAGGATAAAACCATGCAACGTTTATTTTCTGAAAAAGAAAAAGTAGTGGAGCAATCAAGTTGGTTTACTCCAAAATTACAATTGGCAACATTGGTATGTGTTGTTGTTTTAAACGTAATTGCATTTACGCAATTAGATAGTTCGGGAGCGTCTAGTTATGACGAGAATCTTAATGAGTTTGCAGAAACTTATGGTTTGTCGTCTAGTTCAACAACATCATTTTTAAATTAAAAATCAAATGAAAAAAAATATAGTTTTATACATTCTGCTTATCTTTTTAGTGGCTGTTAATGCTTTTTTTCTCTTTAATTATTTAGGGAAGCCTATAGGGAAACGAAAGATGGAGCGCGAAGATCCTATGAGTTTTATTATAGATGAGTTAAACTTTAACGAAGAGCAACTAGAGGCTGTGCAAGTTTTAAATAGAGAGCATCGTCAAAATATGATGCGAAACAATAGTGGTATCAAAAAAATGAAGGATGCTTTGTTTAGTAAATTATCAGATAAAGAACTAGATCCTAAAGTTGTAGATTCTTTAGCGCGTATAATTGCTTTAAAAGAAATGGAGTTCGATAAAATGGCGTTTTATCATTTTAGAGGTATTCAAGAATTATGTAATCCAGAGCAAAAAGAAAAGTTTAAGAGTATAATGAATGATGCGCTTAAAAAAGGTTCGAATAATAGAGAGAGATTACCTAATGAAGAAAGCGGAGAAAGAAATGGACCTCCGCCACCAGGAGGAATGGGAGGTGATCGTCAAGGTCCGCCGCCGCCAATGCATTAAAATTTAAAAGAAAAGACACTAATTTTTAGTGTCTTTTCTTTTGTGATTATATTAACAAAAGCATGCGCAAGTTTATGCTTGAGATACCATCTAAACTTACATAAACATTTAAATAATTTTTTAAGATGAAAAATAAAACAATTAAAACAGGTGTCTTAGTTTTTGGATTGGCACTATTAGGTTCTACTCAAACATTTGCACAGTCGGAAGAAAAGGGAAATCAAAAACCGCCATCATTTAGTGAGTTGTTGAAAAAGCTAGATGCCAATGAAGATGGTAAACTATCGGAAAATGAAGTAGACGGACCGTTAAAAGAGCAGTTTGCTACAATTGATGCCGATAAAGATGGTTTTATTACTGAAGCTGAAATGAAACCGAAGGCAAAAGAAGCAAAATCGGAAAAGAAGAGTAAAGGTCAAGGAAAAGGTATGCCAACTTATACGGAGTTGTTAGAGCAAATGGATACTGATAAGGATGGTAAACTTTCTAAAAGTGAAGTTAAGGGGCCTTTAAAAAACGATTTCTCTAAAGTTGATACTAATAAAGATGGTTTTTTATCTGAGGCAGAATTAAAAAATGCTCCAAAGCCAGAGCGTCCACAAAGAAGATAATTCCTTAATATTTTTAGTGTAGACTATTACTCTCAATAGTTTATTTTAAAGACTCAAAATTTAAAAATTTTGAGTCTTTTTTTTTGTTAAGATTTTTTTAACATAATACAAGCGCAAGTTTTAAAACAGATGGGCATCTAAACTTTATATAACAATTTAATAACATTCTATTAATATTAAATAAGTTGATAATATGCCGCAAAACATTCAAAAATTAATGAGTAGGTTTTCTTCTATTTCGTTAGAAGAAATGAACAGTGTTGCCTTAATGAAACGAACCGATACTAAGTTTGTAATTAATAAGGAGCAATTGCTAGCTGTTTTAAGTAAAATAGATGACCAGTATAAAGTATTGGAAATTAAAAAGGATAGAATAATGAGTTATTCTTCGTTGTATTTTGATACCGATGATAACAAATTTTATAATGATCACCATAATGGCAAGAATAACCGAACTAAAATTCGGCAGCGTAAATATGTAGAATCTAATCTTTGTTTTTTGGAAATAAAGCAAAAAAACGGAAAGGGCGAAACAAATAAATCTAGGATTCCCGTAAGTGATTTTGAAGTTGATTTATCAAAATCTTCTACCGCGTTTATTTCAGAAACCACTAACGAGGTTTATAATTTGGAACCCAGTTTATGGAATGGGTTTAATAGAATAACCTTGGTGAGTTTAAAAAATAAAGAGCGTGTTACTATAGATTTAAATCTTTCTTATAAAATGAATGACATCGAGAAAAAATTTGAGAATCTCGTTGTTGTCGAAGTGAAACAAGAACGTTTTAATCGAAATTCTGCCATAGTAAAAGCTTTAAAAGTATTACGCCAGCACCCTTATAGTATTAGTAAATATTGTATCGGTATGGTTAGTCTTTACAACGATATAAAGTATAATGTATTCAAGAAAAAATTAATTAAAATAAATAATATAACAGCATAATTATGGAGTTTTTAGAGATACCAATTTTCGATGATGATTTTTTTAAAATGGGATTCCGGTTTCTAATAAATTTAGGGTTTCTTACCTTAATTATTCGATATCTGTATTACACATCATCTCGACGGAAAGATTATCTGTTTACGTTTTATATGATAAGTTTTATTGTATTCTTTTTGTGTTTTACGCTTAAAAAATATGAATTAGATATTGGTATGGCGCTTGGGCTTTTTGCCATATTTGGTATAATCCGGTATAGAACCGATGCTATTGCTATAAAAGAAATGACCTATTTGTTTGTGGTTATTGGGATATCCGTAATGAACTCGTTGGCGAATAAAAAAATGAGTTATGCCGAAATTCTTTTAGCGAATACCGTAGTTGTTATTTCAATAGCTATTATAGAAAAATTTTGGCATCTAAAGCACGAGGTTACTAAAGAGGTGGTTTATGAAAATATTGAAAATATTAAACCCGAAAATCACGCTTTGCTTAAAGCTGATTTAGAAAACAGAACAGGGTTGGTAATAAATGAAATATCTGTTGGAAATGTAGATTTTTTAAGAGACACTGCAGTGTTAACTATTTATTATTATAACAAGAGATAATATGAAGAGTCAAATTAAACATATAAAGTTAAGGCGGTGTTTTTTATTAAATACTACACTAATTATTATGCTTAGCGGTTATTTAAGTTTTGGACAATCTGGAGATAGTGATTGGGGATCTTGGAATACTATAGGTTTAGAGTATAAATTAGATAAAAAATGGACGTTTAGTTTAGAAGAGCAACTTCGGTTAAAAGAGAATATATCTGTTGTAGACGAATATTTTACGCAGTTGGGTGCCGAATATAAACTGTTTAAAGGTTTTAATCTCGCTGGAGGGGTTCGGTATATTCGTCAAAATGATAATCAAGGAAATATTCAGGGTTACGAAAATCATTTTAGGTATAATATCGATGCGACTTATAAACACGATATAGATAATTTCACTCTTGGTTATCGCTTACGCTATCAGAATAAAAATGAATTAGGCGTTTCTGCAGCAGAGGGAGATTACGCCAATCAAAATATAAGACTAAAAGCATCTATAGAATACAATATTAAAAAGTGGAAATTAGATCCTAAATTTTCCGCAGAATTATTTAATCATTTTGAAAAGGAGGATGATAATGGTTTTAGTAAATACCGATTAACGTTTGGCACCGATTATAAAATTAAAAAAATTGGAAAAATTGGAGTTTTCTATCGTTTTGAAAAAGAGTTAAACGTGGATTTACCCGATGTTACCAATATTATTGGCTTAAAATTTATATATACAATCAAAAACAAATAATTATGAAGAGAATTAATTTAAAAACAACAACAATAGCTTTTTTGAGTATAATAACCATGGGACTGTTTTTACTTATAAGCTGCTCGAGTAAAGAGTCTATTACTGATAGTGAAGATGAAACTAGTGAAGCTGAGACTGAAGTTGTAATCGATGATGCAGATTTTGAAGCTACAGACTGGACGGTCGATACGCACTCTAAAGATGCAGATCCTAATTTCGATGAGGTGTTTGAAGATGATGCTGTAAAAAGAATAGATATTGTAATATCGGAAGATAATTGGGATGTTATGATGGATGATATGGAAGATTTATATGGAACTTTTGGAAGGTCTCGAGGTAATAGTTTTTCAGATGAAAATCCTGTTTTTGTTCCTGCTTCAGTGTTTTATAATGATATTGAATGGTATAAAGTAGGCGTTCGTTTTAAAGGTAATTCGAGTTTAGCAAGTTCTTGGGGTTCGGGTATTTTAAAATTATCATTTAAATTGGATTTTGATGAATTTGAAGATGATTACCCACAAATAAAAAACCAACGTTTTTATGGTTTTAAAAAATTAAGTCTTAAAAATAATTATTTAGATAAATCTATGTTACGCGAAAAAGTAGCAACAGATATTTTTAGAAACGCTGGTTTAGTGGCTTCGCATACGGCATTTTACAAGGTTTATGTAGATCATGGTGATGGACCCGAATATTTTGGGGCATATACTATGGTTGAGGAGGTAGATGACACTGTTATAGATACACAATACAGTGATAACGACGGAAATTTATACAAGCCTGACGGTGATGCAGCAAGTTTTGCTAGCGGAAGTTATGATGAGGATGAGTATGTTAAAAAAACGAATGAAGATGAAGCTGATTTTTCTGATGTTGCAAACTTATTAGATGTCTTACATGATAGTTCTAGAACTTCCGATGCAGCGGCATGGAGAGCAAGTTTAGAAACTGTGTTTGATACGGATGTATTTTTAAAATATTTAGCTGTAAATACAGTTATTCAAAACTGGGATACTTATGGTAGAATGACGCATAATTATTTTTTATATAATAACCCAGATACTGGGAAATTAAATTGGATTCCTTGGGATAATAATGAAGCGCTTCAAACAGGGAATCAAGGCGGTTCATACGCTTTAAATTTTCAAGGTTTAAGTTCTTCTTCATGGCCATTAATAGGGTATTTGTATAGCGATGAAGTTTATAAAGCTCAATATGACACCTATGTTCAGGAAGTTGTAGATGGGCCTTTTAATACTACAACTATGCAAGCTTTATACGATTCGTATGCTATTTTGTTAGAAGAAGCTGCGACTTCAGAGGTAGATGGGTATACTTTTTTAAGTTCGAGTTCCGATTTTCAATCTGCAATAAATACATTAAAAAGTCATGTGTCTAGTAGAGCGTCTGCTGTGTCTAGTTATTTAGACGAATAGAATTGTTTTTTTTTTGATGAAACACCCTTTAAATGTTATGTTTTTAGGGTGTTTTTTTATTCATATAAATAAAAAAAAATAAAATATCGCAAGTTTATTTTTAGAATGGCATCTAAAAAATATAATCAACATAGTATAACTTTAAATATAATATTAAAAATGAAAAAGGAAATTAAAAAAATAGTGCCGTATTCGAGCTTTTTAGCTTTGATATTAATGTCGGTACTTGCGTGCAGTAGTAGTGAGGATAGCAGTTCTGAAGAAGCTGATAGTGATGAAGAAGGAGAAGCAGTAACAGAATTACACGCTGCTTTTGCAGCATTTAATTCAGATGCGGTTACGGCTATTTTATCTGATGATGGTACGGAAGTTTACATTGAAACAACTGGGTATCCAGACCATACCTCAGTGTATTGGGAAACAGATAATGCGCTTTATATCGATGAGCCAGATGTTTCAAAAACAACTCAAGGCACTTATATAGGTGGTGGACAAGGTGAAGCTGCAAGTTTTACAGTTGATGCTACGCCAGACTTAACAGGGGCAACTGTTGCAACACAATTAAATACTATTGGTATAGCGGTTAGTGGAGCGTCTATATTTAATGATCAAGAGGGTGCAGGAGATTTAGATGAAGCTGCCGGAAGTTTAGATTGGGCTGGAGCTCATAAAGGCCCTGGTGTGTATCATTATCATTTAGAGCCTACACCGATTACTAGTGATGATGATAGTTTAGTTGGTATATTGCTAGATGGTGTTTTTATTTATGGAAGACAGTGTAGTTCAACAGGAGGAACGCCTACAGATTTAGATGCTTCAGGTGGTCATACATCTATTACACAGTATACAGATGGTGCAGAAGAGTATCATTATCATATTATCAATGAAGTGTATGCTGCAGGTAATTATGCGTATACACCAGCGTATGTTCTTTTTGCAGGACCGTTTCAAGGATACTAAATTTAAAAAATATGAAACCAATTATTTTTTTTATGCTTATTGCTTTTTCAATCACGAGTTGTGAAAAAGGTATATCTAACAAAACAGTTAATGCCGTTGTTGGTGAAGATGAGTTAATCGTTATTGATAGTGTTGAAGTTTTAAAAGAAGAATTGGTTCTTAATGGAAATAAAGGCATCTGGTATTATAACGATAAGCCTTATAATGGTTATTCTTTAAAGTACCACCCAAATGGCGTTTTAGAAGAAAAATGGGGTTTTTATAATGGTAAAAGAGAAGGTGTTGCCAAACGTTGGACTAAAAACGATAAGCTTCAATTAGAGTCTTATTATAAAAATAATCGGTTAGTAGGTAGTTATAAGACTTGGTGGGAAAATGGCCTTTTGTCAGGTGAAACTTATTACGAAAACGGCGTTAAGCAAGGTGTTGAAAGAAAATGGTTTTCAGATGGGCAATTGAATAAATTAAGAAATTTTGTTGATGGAAAAGAACATGGTTTTCAAAAAGCTTGGTTAGCTAATGGCAAAATGTATGTTAATTATGAAGCTAAAAATGGTCGTGTTTTCGGAATGAGAAGAGCAACCTCATGTGTTAGATTAGAAGATGAAGTAGTTATTAGGAAAAAATAATGTTATGAAATATCTATTTATTATAGTGTTGCTGGTTTTTACAGGTTGTAAGAATGAAGTTAAAAAAGAAAATATTAAAGTTGTTGAAAACAGTAGAGTAGATTATTTACCGTATTACAATGATGAATCTTTTACGCCACATTGGTTAACGCCAAATACGGAAGAAGAAAAAACGTTTCATAAAATTCCAGATTTTTCATTAACAAATCAGTCAGGAGAAACAGTTACTCAAAATACTTTTGAAAATAAAATTTATGTAACCGATTTCTTTTTTACAACATGCCCAGGTATTTGTCCTAAAATGACAGGTAATATGGCGAAAATTCAGGAAGAATTTAAAAACGACGAAGACGTCTTGTTGTTATCGCATTCGGTAATGCCAAGTACGGATTCTGTTAGTGTTTTACGTGCGTATGCTAATAAAAATGATGTTATAGATAATAAATGGCATTTAGTAACGGGTAGTAGAAATGAAATTTATGCTCTTGGAAGAGATCATTATTTTGTTGAAAGTGATTTAGGAGAAGTAAAAAGTATTGATGATTTTTTACACACCGAAAATTTCTTATTAATAGATAAGAATAAACATATTAGAGGGATTTATAATGGTTTAAATAGAGCTTCTATGGCTCAATTAATAACAGATGTTAAAGCTTTGAAAAAGGAAATTTAATAACTATTTGAGTCAGTCAAATTTTTGTAGTAAATTAAATTTTGTTTAATAGCTCTAAAGGCTCCATGCGTAATGCTGGAGTCTTTTTAATTTTAAGTAAATTTGTGTTTATGAAGAAAATGAGCCTTACTATTTTATCTGTTGTGTTGTTGCTTTCTTGCGGAAATGTAAAAAACATTAAAACTAAAAATATAACTTCTGTTGAAATTGAACATATATTACAAGATTCACTTTTAAACGTTAGAGCTTTGGAGATTGTAAAAGAAACTAACGGTGCTTTCTTTTTAACTTCAAGCGGAAAGGCTGGGCATATTTTCGAAAGTAAACAAGACAATAAGATAAGCGTGGTATACCCCATTGCTATAGCGCCAGATTCTATAAAGAATAATTTTCGATCGCTTGCATTAACTTCAAAAAACGGTTTTGCCTTATCTATTGAAAGTCCTGCACGATTGTATAAAATTAAAAATGATGAGAATACGCTTGTTTATCAAGAGAATCATCCAAAAGCATTTTATGATGCGCTCGATTTCTGGAACAATCAAGAAGGAATTGCTATTGGAGACCCTACTGATGGGTGTTTGAGTATTATAATTACAGGAGATGGTGGTAATAATTGGAGTAAAGTTCCTTGCGAAAACTTGCCTAAAGCTAAAGAAGGTGAAGCGGCTTTCGCTGCAAGTGATACTAATATAGCTATTGTTGGAAACAGTACTTGGGTAGCAACAGGAGGAAAGTCTAGTCGAATTTTATATTCCTCTAATAAAGGAAAAACATGGGAGGCTATTGAAACACCTGTTATACAAGGAGTAGAAACAACAGGTGTATATTCTATTGATTTTTATGATAAACTGAATGGTTTTGCTATTGGCGGCGATTATACGCAGCCAGAAAATAATGTGGCAAACAAGATTAGAACTGCCGATGGTGGAAAAACATGGCAACTTGTTGCTAGTGGTAGAAATCCTGGATATCGAAGTTGTGTGCAATACATTCCTAACTCAAACGGGGAAAAGCTTGTTGCTGTCGGGTTTAAAGGTGTTGATGTTTCTAATGATGCTGGTAATACATGGCAACATATTAGCGATCAAGGTTTTTATACTATAAGATTTGTTAGTGATTCTGTCGCTTATGCAGCAGGAGCAGGTAAGGTATCTAAGCTTTGCTTTAAATAGACGACTTTTCTTCATTTATAATATGTGATTTTTCTTTTTATGTAGGAAAATTAGTGTTTTTTGTTTATTTTTAGAATTGTTAACTCTGTTAAAATAAACCTCATTTATTTAGAATTTGATAAAATTGATATATTATTTTTGAATATTTTACATTTTTTTAAAAAACGTTTAAAGTACGTTAAATGCCTTATTTTGCTAGTGGTTTAAGTTACTTTTAATTTATTTCCTTTTTGTAATTCATTGTTTTATAGGGTTTTGTTGAGATTATGTTTGGAAATATAAGATATATTTATCTATATTTGTCAAACAAACGTCCAAAGTACGTTTTATAAAATAACTAAACTAAATATTGAAATCATGAAACTACCACAACAAAAAATTAGACAAAACTCTAATGCCTTTTCTAAACTTGGCGTGAGTTTAAACATTTTTAAAATAGTATTATTAACTGTACTTTTTATTAGTTTTAATACTGTTCAAGGGCAAGACGATTTAGTAAATGATGATTACAAAGCCTTTAGTGCTGGAGCTCATGTAAAAAACATGCACTTATGGCATGGATTTGTGGTGCATCCAGGGGCTATGATTGCAACTAACCTAGAGTTTAATTCAAGAGATGCTAAATTTACTTTTGGAGTATGGGGCGGTGCGAGTTTAACAACAGTAGATGTTACTAATAAAATTACAGGTGAAAATGTTGGTGCTCATTATCAAGAATTTTCTATTTATACAAAATATCGTTTTTCTGATAAGTTCTTTATCGAAGCGGTTACTCACAATAACTACACAGGTGTAGAAGAGCGTGGTGATGTATTGCATTACTGGAGTTATGATAAAACACAAGGGTACAACTTTGTAGATCTTAACTTTGGTTACAATGTTACTCCAAACACGTTATTATACTTTGCTACCATTCTTGGTGGTGGTTCTGGAGATTACGAAGTGCAAACCGATGGGTCTTTAGAAAATTCTTGGACACATTATTTTGAAGTTAGTAGTAAAGTATGGGAAAAAGACGATTCTAGCTTATCTTTATTTGCAGGTGGCGCATGGTCTTTTGTTACAGATAAAACATTTTATACAGAAGGAGCAGGGAATTTAATAAACGTAGGGGCAACCTTTAGTAAAAACGTTAAATTAGGTAACTATAATTTGCCAATTGGAGTTACGGCAATGTGGAATCCAGAAAAAGAGAAAACAGTACTTCAAGTAGATTTTACAATTTTTTAATCATCAATAACTAAATAAAATAACACCTTAAACCATTCATTATGAAAACAAAAAACAAAACATCCGTTCTAAAGCAAATCCTTAAACCATTAATGGTATTTGCTTTAATTTTTAATTTATCTAGTTGTGTAGAAGAAACAGGATCTACAAGTGCTACAGTAAATTCTGCTGAAGAGACAGGGGTTACTGTTGCAAGTAATGTCGATTTAACAGGAAAGAAAATCGGGTACTGTACACCGTCTTTAAATGCGCCGTATTACCAAGCATTATTGCAAAGTATTAAGTCGAATACAGAAAAAAATGGTATGGTATTTTTATCTGCGGATGGTCAAGATGATATTAATAAACAAATAGCTGCGGTAGAAGATTTAATAACTAAAGGTGTTGATGCTTTATTGTTGAATCCAAAAGATCCTGATGCTTTGGTTGGAGTTACAAGAGTAGCAAAAGCAGCTGGAATACCAGTTTTTATTATCGATAGTTCTATAGATCCTTCCGCGGATTACGTAACTACTATTCAGTCTAATAATTTGGCAAATGGTGAGTTAGCAGGAGAATGGCTTGTTCAAAAAATGGGAAGTACTAAAATGAATATCGCTTTATTGAGTGGTAATGCCGGTAACCCTGTTGGAAGAACTCGCAAACAAGGTTTATTACAAGGTATTACAGAAGAGCAATTAAGAACGCAAGGTAAAATTGATTTAAACATTGCAACTCAAGCTTATACCGAATGGTCTTATGCTGGTGGTTTAAAAGCGATGGAAGATATTTTAGTAGCGCATCCAGATATTAATGTGGTAATTACAGAGTCTGATGTTTGTGTTTTAGGAGCTATTAAAGCCATTGCTCAAGCTGGTAAAACTGACGATATTTTAATTGTTGCTGGTGCCGACGGACAAAAAGAAGCCATTAAATATATTATGGATACAGATTTTTATGGTTGTACGGCTATGAATAGTCCAGTACAAATTGGTAAAAATGCTGTTCATTATGCTATTGAATATATGAATGGGAAAAGAGATTTTAAGAAAACATCATTTACAGCGCCTTTATTAATTACGAAAGAAAACGCTGCTAAATACTATAACCCAAAAGCCTTATTTTAATCTCTAAAGCTAGTTTATATGAAAACTTCGAATAGTGAATATAGAGTTGAAATGATCGGAATATCTAAAAGTTTCGGTGTGGTTTCTGTACTCGAAAATGTAAACTTAAGAGTAAAGCCTGGTGAGATCCACGCTTTACTTGGCGAGAATGGTGCGGGAAAATCTACTTTGGTTAAAATTCTTAGTGGTGTGCATCAAAAAGATTATGGAAAAGTAATTTTAGATGGAGAAGAAATTAGTCCAAAAAACACTCACGATGGCCAGGTTTTAGGAATTAGTGTTGTGTATCAAGAATTATCATTGGTGAATGATTTATCGGTAGCCGAAAATATTTATCTGCACAAACTTGGTGCAAGTAAATTTTGGATGAATTGGAAACAAATAACTAAAGATGCTCAGGAATTAATTGATTCTTTAGGTTTTGAAATTGATGCATCGGCAAGAGTTAGAGATTTAAGTATCGTTCAAAAACAAGTGGTTGAAATAGCCAAAGCGCTTTCCGAAGACACTAAAGTTTTAGTGTTAGATGAGCCTACTACGGTTTTCGATCCAACGGATACTAAAAAATTATTCGACAACCTTTTCAAATTAAAAGCAAAAGGAATTTCGATTATTTATATCTCACATCATTTAGATGAAATTTTTAAGATAGCAGATTCTGTTACTGTGCTTAGAGATGGCGTAGATACAGGAACAATGGCGGTTGCAGATACGGATACCGATGGGGTAATTCGTTTAATGATTGGGAGAGAATTGAAAGATTTATATCCTGCTCGTGATGTTCAAATAGGTGAAGTTCCAATTTTTGAAGTTAGAAATTTAACAGCAAAAGATACTTTAGTTCACGATGTATCCTTTTCTGTACGTCCTGGAGAAGTTCTTGGAATTGCAGGTTTAGGTGGAAGTGGAAGAACGGAAACAGCGAAACTTATTTTTGGAGCGCATAAGAAGAAATCTGGTACTTTAATTTTAAACGGAAAAGAAATAGTAACAAATACACCAGTATGTGCTGTTGGGCATCAAATTGGTTTTGTTTCAGAAGACAGAAAAGAAGATGGTGTGTTTTTACCACTTTCAATTAGACGAAATATTAGTGTAACCAATTTTACGGGTATTTCGGGGAAACTAGGCTTTATTAATGTTGAGAATGAGTATAAAAATGTGTTAGGTTTAATTGAAAAATTAAGCATAAAAACACCAAGCTCAGAGGTAGACGTTAAAAACCTAAGTGGTGGAAATCAGCAAAAAGTAGCTTTAGCTAAATGGTTAAGTATTGATAGTAAAGTTATTTTTATTGACGAACCTACTCGTGGCGTAGATGTTGGAGCCAAAATTGAAATTTATAACCTTATTAATGAAGTCGCCAAAAAAGGCGTTGGGGTTGTAGTTATCTCTTCCGATATGCCAGAGATAATGGGTATTGCAGATCGTATTTTGGTCATGCATGAAGGTACAATCTACGGAGAATTAACCAAAGATAAATTTTCCGAAGAAAACATTTTGCGCTATTCTATTGGCGAATCACTAAAATTAGTAGTCTAACAAAACTATACCAAAAAACAAAGTCATGGCATTAACAATAAAACAACAACTAAGTAGCCCGGGAGGCATACTTAAGTTTATCGTAAAACATAATACAATTTTCATTTTTGTATTGCTGGTTATTTTTTCAGCATTAATTTCCGATGTATTTTTTACATCAACAAATCTTTCAAATTTATTAAAACAAGTATCAGGTATTGGTATTATTAGTATCGGTATGTTAATTGTGATTTTAACTGGGGGCATCGATTTATCCGTGGGGTCCATGGTCGCATTATTAGCGGTAACTTTTGCTATTTTGGTTAATGTTGTCGTTTTACCACTAGCAATTTTACTAACCATTATTATTGGTTTTAGTTTAGGAAGCGTCTCGGGTTATCTGGTCGCATATCAAAAAATGGCACCATTTGTCGCTACTTTGGCTTTAATGACGATTGCTAGAGGATTAGGGTTTATTTACTCTAAAGGATCTCCAATTACATTTAAAACTCCAGGAGGTGAATTTATGTCAAATTTCGCAAATAATTCTACAATTGGTATTCCAAATATTGCCATTGTATTCTTTTTAATCGTGATTTTTGCTATGGTGATGCTGCGTTACAACGTATTTGGTAGATTAATAATTGCCATAGGAAGTAACGAAGAAGCTTCGCGTTTATCTGGTATCAAGGTTAATAAATACAAGTTTTTAGTTTATGCAATCTCTGGGGCTTTAGCTGCAACAGCTGCTATAATTGTAGCTTCTAGAACTAATTTAGGGTCTCCAAATATGGGTATGGCTTGGGAGCTAGATGCTATTGCTGCCGTTGTAATTGGTGGTGCAAGTTTAAATGGAGGAAAAGGATCTGCTATTAATACATTAATGGGTGTGCTTATTTTAGGTTTAATTGGTAATATTTTAAATCTATTAAATGTACCGTCTTATCCACAGCAAGTTGTAAAAGGAGCTATCATCATTTTTGCTGTATTACTTCAACGTTTTGATAGCAAATAATACTTATAAAAAATGAAAAATTTAAAATTAAATAACCAGAACTTAACAAGGTTTGAGGGTGAGGTTGCTATCCCTAAATATAACAGGGATAACGTAAAGGCAGGAATTGTGCATGTTGGTATTGGTGGGTTTCATAGATCGCACGAGGCGCTCTATACCGATCAATTATTGCATAACGAATCAATTAAAGATTGGGGTATTTGTGGTGTAGCATTGCTAGATTTTGATACTAAAATATATAATGCTTTAAAAGAACAAGACGGTTTATATACATTGGTTGTAAAAGAATTGGATGGGTCGTTAACCAAACGCATTATTGGTTCTATTGTTGAGGTTTTATACGCACCTGAAAACCCAATGAAAGTGATTGAAAAAATGGCAAGTCCAGAGGTTAAAATTATTAGTTTAACTATTACTGAAGGAGGTTATAATTATGATGAAGCTACGGGGGAATTTAATTTCGAAAATCCGTTAATTAAACACGATATAGAACATAAGCAAACACCAAAAACTATTTTTGGTTATTTAACGCAAGCATTAAAACTACGTAAAGAACGTGGTTTAAAAGGTTGTACAATTCAGTCCTGTGATAATATTCAAGGAAATGGACATATGACCGAAAAAATGCTTTTAAGTTATGTAAAATTTGCAGAACCAGAATTGGTATCTTGGATAGAAAAAAACGTGTCGTTTCCAAACGCTATGGTCGATAGAATTACACCGGCTACTAGTGCTGTAGATATTTCAAATTTAAAAGAAACATCGGGAATTGATGATGCTTGGCCAGTGGTTTGCGAACCTTTTAAGCAATGGGTTATTGAAGATGATTTTATTGCTGGTAGACCAACTTGGGAAAATGTAGGTGCTCAATTTGTTGAAAATGTAGAGCCTTATGAAAAAATGAAACTTCAATTATTAAACGCAGGGCATTCAGTTTTAGGAATTCTTGGTGCTTTAATGGGCTATGATACTATAGATGAAGCAGCGAATAACCCGAGTATAAATGCATTTTTAAGAGCATATATGGGTAGGGAAGTAGCGCCTATTCTAAATAATTTAAAGGGTGTTGATCTTGAAAGTTATGAGGTGTCATTGCTTCAACGTTTTGGTAATATTTATATAAAAGATCAAATAGATCGAATTTGTTCAGAAAGTTCGGCTAAATTTCCGATATTTATTTTACCAACAGTAAATGCACAGCTAAAATCAAACGGTAATGTTGAGCATGCAGCTTTTGTAACTGCGGCATGGGCTGTTTACAGTTTGGGTAAAGATGAAAAAGGAAAAGCTTTAAATATTAAAGATGCAATGAAGTCTGTTTTAAATGAAAAGGCTATAGCGTCAAAAGTAGCCCCTATTGAGTTCTTGAAAATAGAATCTATCTTCGGGAAATTAAAAGATTCTAAACCTTTTTCAGAAGCATTTACGTGTGCATATAAAGATATCGTGAAAAACGGTGTTGAAAAGTGTATTTTGGAAATAAATACGAATCGTGTAAATTTTATATAAAATGGCAAATATCACTTGTTTTGGAGAAGTATTGTGGGATGTATTTCCAACCCATAAAAAAATTGGAGGAGCACCTTTAAACGTAGCTGTTAGGTTGCAATCTTTTGGGAACAATGTGTCTATGGTTTCCCGTGTTGGTGAAGATGAAAAAGGAGCTGAAATTCTTGATTTTTTTAAAACTAGAGGGGTAAATACGGAAGGTGTTCAAATCGATTCGGTAAATAAAACTGGGAAAGTAAAAGTGGTTTTAGATGAAGAAGGCTCTGCATCTTATGATATTATGTTTCCTAGAGCTTGGGATAAAATAGAACTTAGCAATCAAGCCAAAACTATAGTTTCTAACTCCGATGCATTTGTATTTGGGAGTTTAGCTGCTCGCGATGATATTTCGAGAGAGACACTTTACGAGCTTTTAAAATTAGCGAAGTATAAAATCTTTGATGTTAATTTAAGGCCTCCGTATTACACGGTAGAGGTGCTTAAGTACTTAATGAGTCAGGCCGATTTTGTCAAGTTTAATGACGATGAAATTATTGAAATAGCGAAAGAATTAGGTTTTATATCTCAATCTTTAGAGGAGATTATTCAGTTTGTATCTAAGGAAACAGCTGCAAAAACTATTTGTGTAACTAAAGGAGGTAGTGGTGCTATTTTGTATGTAAACAACACGTTTTATTATAACGGTGGTTATAAAGTTAAGGTTGTAGATACTGTAGGTGCTGGCGATTCGTTTTTGGCATCTATTATAACACAATTATTAAATAAAAACGCACCGCAAGAAGCTTTAAACTTTGCATGTGCCGTAGGCGCAATTGTAGCGAGCAGCGAAGGTGCAAATCCAGAAATAAAAAAGGACGCTATTGAAAAAATGATTAATAGTTAAGAATTTGTTTTTTGTTAATAGTGATTGAGAAGCTTTATGAATTTGGTCATAAAGCTTTTCTTCTTTTATAACTTTAAATCAAATTAGCGTTGAAATTTATAATACTTTCTTTAATATTATGCGTCCTTATGTAGTTTAAGTATTTTAAATATTTTGTAGTAAAAAGTATATTCGAACTTAAATCTTTAAAAATAGATTTTATTTCTAAAAATTTAAGAGGGTGTTGTTGTGAGAGCGCCGACATTCTAATTAATGTATTACTAATAGAATCCTCAATGTTATAATGGTTTCCTTGATCGTCGATACCGTCATTATATTTACACCATGCAGCTATAATAAAGGCTATTCTGTTAAATGCATTTTCTTCTTCTTTAAGTTGAATATTTAAAGTTGATAAAATAAATATCGGAATTTTTGCCGAACTTTCACTGCAAATCCTAGACAAGCTATCATTTATATTTGGGTTTTTAAATCTAGAAATTAGTGTAGTTTTGTATTCTGCTATATCTATTTTTTTTGCTTTAACTAAAATTGGAGCAACCTCAAGATCCATGAAATTTTCTAGAAACAGCATAAAGTCAGTGTCATTGGCTGCTTCTTGCACAGTTTTATAGCCATGCAATGTACCTAAAATACCTAAAACACTATGCCCGGCATTTAAAAGCTGTAATTTCATGTTTTGGTAAGGCGCAATATTTTTTACAAATTGAACACCTACTTTTTCCCAATTTGGTTTTTCGTTATAAAAATTATCTTCAATAACCCATTCTGTGAAAGATTCGCAAACCACAGGCCATTGGTCTTCTATAAAAAAATCGTTTTTTAAAGTATCAAGATCTTTATGGTGCGTTAAAGGTGTAATCCTATCCACCATTGTATTTGGGAAAGTGGTATTGTTTTTTAGCCAAGGCAATAAATCTGGTTCGTTTTTTTCTACATAATTTAAAAACGACTGTTTCATGGTATCCCCATTATTTTTTATGTTGTCGCAAGATAGAATAGTGCAACCTAGCAATCCACGAAGTTTTCGTAATTTAAAAGCTTGTGTTAAATAGCCAAAAACAGTTTTTGGATTAAAAGGATTAACAATATCTTCGGCAACTGCTGGGTGTTTTTGGTTGAATTCACCTGTTATTTCATTTAAATGGTAGCCATCTTCAGCAATAGTAAGCGATATAATTTTAATATCTGGGTTAGCTAAACGTTCTATAACCGCCATTGGGTTTTCTGGCCCAAAAAAATACTCGATAATAGAACCTATTATTTTAGGTTTATGTAAACTGGTGGCATCTTTTGTAATTAAGGTGTAAAACCCATCTTGATCCTTTAAAACATTGTATGTTTTTCGATCAGAATCTAATAAGTCAATACCGCAAATACCGTAATTTAATTCATGATGTTTTTCAATTAAATCGTGCATGTAATTTGCTTGGTGAGAACGATGAAAATTGCTTACTCCAATATGTGCAATACTCGTTTTAACTTGATCTCTGTCAAACAAAGGTGTAGAGGCGTTTTCTTTTATCGCTTCTAGATTTTCCATGTTTAAATATAAAGAATTCGGCATGTTGTTGTTGGTATTGTCTAAGCGTTTAAAATCTTTTTAAATTTACATAAAAAAATATTGATTTACATTGAAAATTTGCGGTTTCATTGTATATTACAGAATAAGAAAATGTTTTATTGTTTTTTTATTTTAGAATTTTTGAAGATGAAAAATGGATTTTAGGAAGCGAGATAATGTATCTGTAGATTGTGTGATTTTCGGGTTGAATGAGGATGGTTTAAACGTTTTATTACGAAAACGAACACTTAATATGTTTGATGAAGATTATCCGGTAATTGATGACTGGATGCTTACTGGTGGCCGAGTTTTTATTAGTAAAACTTTGGAAGAATCTGCTAATATTATTTTTAAAGGTATAACAGGCTATAATGAGTTTAATAGAACTCAATTTAGAACATACGGAAATCCAACACGGTTAAAATCTGATAAAGATTTACTTTGGGTACGCAGTCATGGAGTAAAAACGCAATCGATGACGATTGCCTATTATTTTGCACAACCAATGGATTGTATTGAGGCTAATGAAAAAGAATTTAAATGGTTTTTTATCGATGCTTTGCCAGAGTTAGGCTTCGATCATAGTAAAATTATAAAAGACGCACATGAGGATTTGCAACAAAAAATTATGGTAGAGCCTATAATTTTTGACTTAATGCCTGATAAATTTACTTTAAATGAATTGCAATTTGCTTTTGAATCAGTTTTGGAAATTGAGTTGGATAATCGGAATTTCAGAAAAAAAGTATTAAAAAAAATATATATCGTTCCACTTAATGAAACTAAAAAAGGAACGGCTAAAAAACCATCTAAATTATATGTTTTTAGCCGTGATGTGTATGATAAAGTCTCCGAAAAGGATTTTATCGTTAATGTATAATCCTTGTTTATTTTAAAATATTACTTTTTTTGTTCATGTTTACGTTTTTTGTATTCATCAAAAAGCTTTCGGTTAAAATCGTCTTCGGTGGCTTTAAGTAATATAATTTTTCTGGGCGAAATAATTTTTTTTAAATTAACAATTAGATTTACACGCTCCGTGTGTAACTTATCTTCAGCTTCTACAAATTTATCTAATAATTCTTTAGCTTTTTCATCGGTTATAGTTGTAGCGTTTTCTTTTATTTCTTTTCGAATAGCGCGCATGTCTTCATATTTACATTTTCTCGAGTTTTCATCGTATGTATTATAAATAGGCCAAAATGCTTGAGCTTCTTTAGCTGTTAGGTCTAATTTTTCTGTAATAAAAGAGACCTTTAGAGCTTGTATGCGTTCTCGATCTTTATGTTGTGCAAATACACTTACTGTAAATAAGAGTATAAATAGGGTTGAAATATATGTTTTCATATTTTTTATTTTATAATTAAATCTTCCATGGACGCGTTTTCTAAAAAATAACCTTCCATAGCTTCGTCTGTAAATTCTAAATACTCAAAGTCTTCTTCCGAAATATCGTCCACTAATAATAGAGTAGCAATTTCGTAAGAGCCTACATTTTCATCTAAAATATAATTCTCGACAGTATCAATGTCTAAAGAATCCCAATTTGTTTGTTTTTCAAAAATTGAAAGATTGAACAGTAATAAAACTGCTGCAGCAATACTCGAAATGTAAAGTAGATTCTTTCTGTTGAATAAAGGAATTACTTTAGTCGTTTTTTGTTCTGAAACTTTATTTAAAATACTGTTTTCTAAAGAATCAAAATAACCTTCTGGAGCTTTAAAACCAGAATCCCTAGCTACTTCATTAAGCTTTATTTCGGCCATAAAACGATCTTCAAGATTATCGAAATAATCTTTCGGAGCTTTTAAGCCTGAGTTAGTTATGTTATGTATTTTATTTGTTTTCATCTTACTATTAAGACTTGTATTTTTTTAAAAGGTTTAATCTTGTGTTAAAAAGGTTTCAATTTTTTTTACAGCTAAATGATACGATGCTTTTAGCGCACCTTCACTTGTTTCTAAAATTTCCGACATATCTTTATATTTTATATCTTCAAAATATTTCATATTAAATACTAATCGCTGCTTTTCTGGTAGCGTAGCAATGGCTTGTTGTAATTTTAATTGAATGGCATCTCCTTCAAAATACACATCGGATGTTAAGTTATTAATGACTAATTGCTGTACTTCTTCGTTGCTAGTTTGTAAACGTTTTGCATTTTTATTGATAAACGTGATAGATTCGTTTGTTGCTATACGATACATCCAAGAGAATAGTTTACTGTCGCCTTTAAAGTTATCTATATTTTTAAAGATTTTAATAAATGTATTTTGCAACACATCATCAGTATCATCATGCGATTTTACAATATTTCGAATATGCCAATATAAGCGTTCTTTATATAGCGTTATCAATGCTCTAAAGGCTGCTTCTTTATGGGTTTCCGATTTTAATTGCTCAATGAGCTGTACTTCGTCCGTCACTAAAACTTCTTTATTTTTTAGACTCATAAATATACAAAAGGTTTAATCTTAAATGTTTAAATTTTATTAAAAACATAACCAATTGATCTTTAGTTTTTTATTGTTTAAATAATCGATAAAAAGCATATAAATTAGATTAAATGCATTAATTTTATTGTTTATAAGAGAATTTATTATAAATTTGTTGCAGAAACCTACTTAAGTTGTTAGTCGTCCCCAAGTCTAACTATAAGCTTACAAAAAAAGGATAGAAACCCCAAGTCTCTATCCTTTTTATATTTTATAACGTTGAAGTATTTATTCGAAACTTTGCATATCTACAAGTTTTTTATAAACACCATTTTTATCAATAAGCTCTTGATGTTTGCCTTGTTCTACAATTTCACCTTTATTTAAAACAACAATATTATCAGCATTTTGAATGGTTGAAAGTCTATGAGCTATTACAATGGACGTTCTATTTTTCATCATGTTTTCTAATGCAACTTGAACTATACGTTCACTTTCTGTATCTAGAGCAGATGTTGCTTCGTCTAAAATCATAATTGGTGGACTTTTAAGAACAGCTCGAGCGATGCTTAAACGTTGCTTTTGTCCGCCAGATAGTTTCCCTCCAGCATCGCCAATATTGGTTTGAATACCTTCTGGTAAATCTTTAACAAATTCCCATGCATTGGCAATTTTTAAGGCTTCGATTACGTCTTCATCCGTTGCTTCTTGTTTTCCTAATTTTAGATTGTTAACAATAGTGTCGTTAAATAAAATAGCGTCTTGTGTTACAATACCTAGTTGCGCACGTAGAGTGCTTGTTTTTAAATTAATAATATTGATGCCGTCAATTAAGATTTCTCCTTTGTTAACGTCGTAAAAACGTGTAATAAGGTTTGCTATTGTAGATTTTCCACTACCAGATTGCCCAACTAAAGCTACTGTTTTTCCTTTTGAAACAGTTAATGAGAAATCTTTCAAAACATAATCATTTTTATATTTGAAAGAAATGTTTTTGAATTCGATTTCTGAATCGAAACTTGCTTTTTCAAGCGCATTTTCTTTATCTTTTAGGGGGTTGGGAGCATCCACGATTTCTTGAATACGTTCTGCTGCAGCATTACCTTGTTTAAGATTGAAAAGTCCTCTTGAAATGGCTTTGGCCGGAACTAAAATATTGTAAGCAAGACCCATATATGCTATAAAAGAACTTCCGTCAAGCGTTTTATCGACTAGAACTAATTGTCCGCCATACCATAATAGAATAGAGATAACTAATATTCCTAAAAATTCGCTTGCAGGCGATGCTAAATTTTGACGGTTTAATAATTTATTAGAAAAGTGGTAAAACCTTCCTGTAGATTCAGAAAATTTATCATAAAATTCACTTTCCGCATTAAAACCTTTAATAATGCGTAATCCGGTTAAGGTTTCTTCTAAAGTAGATAGGGTTAAGCCTTGTTCTTTTTGAACACGATCTGATTTTCGTTTTAAACTTTTTCCTATTTTTGAAATAACCAATCCTGAAAGTGGAATGAAGATAAATACAAAAATGGTTAACTTTACACTTATTAAAAGCATCATTACAATAGTGAAAATAATGGTAAGTGGTTCACGAACAATAAGCTCTAAGGCAGGAAGCATCGAGTATTGTAAGGTGGAAACATCTGCAGTAACACGCGTCATAATATCTCCTTTTTTCTGTTCGGAAAAATAGGACAGTGGTAATTCTACAGTTTTTTTGTATACGGTATTTCTAATATCTCTAACTACACCATTACGTAAAAACACCATAAAATAATTTGCTAAATAGCCAAATAGGTTTTTTAGTAGAAACAAAACTACAATTAAACCAACTACAATAAGTAGTGCTTTTTGCGGATCATTATCTGTGTGTAAGTTTACTTGATAAGCTAGGTAATCCTTGAAGAAATCTTTTAAGCTAGAAATCCCTTTGTAGATAGGTTTTACAATAGGTTTCATTTTGTCTTTTGTTCCAAACAAAATGTCTAGCATAGGGATTAATGCTATAAAAGATAGTGCCCCAAATAAAGCATAAAACACATTAGCGATAATGTGTCCTATGGCAAAATTCTTATATGGTTTGGCATACCGAAGTATGTTATAAAAATGATTCATCTAAATTGATGCTTATTTTAAGTTATTTGAAACTCTAAATGAGATTCATACTTTTTAAGATGTCTTCCGCTTTAGCGTCAAGTGAAGCTTCTGTAGCTTTAAAATCTTCTACATTAGATAATTTAGTGTTTACACTTACGTAGAATTTTATTTTTGGTTCTGTTCCACTTGGGCGTAATGCTACTTGGCTACCATCTTCAGTATAATAAATTAACACGTTAGATTTTGGTACATCAATAGTTGTTTCTTCTCCTGTAGCCATGTTTTTTGCTATAGAAGAATCGTAATCTTCAATTTTAATAACTTTAGATTCGTTAACAACTGTAAATGGTTTTTGGCGCGCATCAATCATCATTTGTTTGATTTCTTCGGCACCTTGGATTCCTTTTTTAGTTAATGAAATTAATTTTTCTTTATAAAAACCGTGTTCGGTGTAAAGTTTAATTAATTCATTAAAGAAAGAGCTTCCATTAGATTTTGTTATTGCTGCAATTTGGCAAGCTAATAGAGTAGAGGTTACGGCATCTTTATCGCGAACAAAATCGCCAACCATAAAACCGAAACTTTCTTCTCCACCACCAATAAAGTCTAATTCAGGAAAATCATGAATTAATTTTGCAATCCATTTAAAACCAGTAAGTACAATTTTACTTTCAACACCATAAGATTCTGCAAGTTTGGTAAGCATTGGTGTAGAAACTATAGTAGATGCAATAAATTCTTTGCCTTTAATTCTGTCTTCTGCTTTCCATTCTTTAAGTAGAAAATCGGTCATCATTAACATGGTTTGATTTCCGTTTAGTAATTGTAAATCACCATCAGAATTTCGAACAGCAACACCTAAACGATCACAATCAGGGTCGGTACCAATAACGATATCGGCATTTACTTTATCTGCTAATTCTAAAGCCATTTTTAAAGCCGCTGGTTCTTCTGGGTTAGGCGATTTTACCGTTGGAAAGTCGCCATCTGGTACTTCTTGTTCTTTTACAATATGTACATTTTTAAACCCGGCACGCTTTAACGTTTCAGGAACGGCAGTAATAGAAGTTCCGTGTAAAGATGTAAATACAATTGTTAAATCGTCTTTTGCAGCTTGTGTTGCTCCAACAGAACCATTTTTAACAGATGCATCGATAAAAACATCATCAACATCTTTTCCTATATATTCAATTAAATCGTTGTTTGCTTCAAACTTAATATCAGCATAATCTAAATTATTAATTAGGTTAATTACACCACCATCATGCGGAGGTACTAATTGTCCGCCATCTTGCCAGTATACTTTGTAGCCATTGTATTCTGGTGGGTTGTGAGATGCCGTTAAAACAATACCACAATGGCAGTTTAAATGTTTTACAGCAAAAGATAATTCTGGTGTAGCTCGTAAATCTTCGAATAAATAAACTTTAATACCATTTGCAGAAAATACATCGGCAACTAATTTTGCTAATGATTTACTATTGTGTCTACAATCGTAAGCAATTACAGCTTTTGGTGTTTCATTTGGAAACGATTTATGTAAATAATCGCTTAAACCTTGGGTGCTTTTCCCTAAAGTATATTTATTGATGCGGTTTGTGCCAACACCCATGATGCCACGCATACCACCTGTTCCAAATTCTAAATCTTTATAAAAGCTTTCTTGTATGTCTTTTGGATGGTTTGCAATACTATCTTTTATAGTGTTTTGCGTTTCTTCATCAAAAGCTGGAGTTAACCAGGCGTTTATTCTGTCTAAAATTTTTGGTTCAATGTGTATCATATATGTATAATTAGTTGTGCAACAAGTGAGAACAAAAGTAAACAATTGTTAAAGAATAATTTTTAAAAAATGGGCTATTTTGACGCCATTAAAAGTGTTTTTAACTTTTTCTTAATGATTAGGGCTTAAATTTATTTCATCTTTAATTAAATAGCGTGTTTTATCAGGTCTATTTCGTAAAATAATTTCACCTAAAAAACCTGCTACAAAAAATTGCGTACCAATAATCATGGTAGAAAGTGCAATAAAAAATTGTGGACGTTGGGTAATTAATCGGCCTGTTCTATTTAACCATAATTTATCTATACCAAGGTATAGCGCAAATGCAAAACCAATGGCGAACATTATAAAACCTAATGCACCAAACAAATGCATGGGGCGCTTTCCAAAGCGAGATAGAAACCAAATGGTTATTAAGTCGAGAAAACCATGAATAAAGCGGTCCATCCCAAATTTGGTTTCGCCATATTTTCGAGCTTGATGTTGTACTACTTTTTCACCAATATTTGTAAAGCCTGCATTTTTTGAAAGTACAGGAATATAACGATGCATTTCACCATTAACATCAATATTTTTAACGACTTCGTTTTTGTAAGCTTTTAAGCCACAGTTAAAATCGTTTAGTTTTACACCCGATGTTTTTCTGGCAGCCCAATTAAATAATTTTGATGGTATGTTTTTAGCAATAACAGAATCGTAACGTTTCTTTTTCCAGCCAGAAACCAAATCGTAACCATCATTTATAATCATGCTATAAAGATCGGGGATTTCATCTGGGTTATCCTGTAAATCCGCATCCATAGTAATAATAACATCACCTTGTGCTTTTTCGAAACCCGCATGTAAAGCTTGAGATTTACCGAAATTCCTTAAAAACTGAATGCCTTTCACACTTTTATTTTGAGTTGAAAGTGCGGTAATTATTTTCCAAGAGTCATCTTTACTTCCATCATCAATAAAGATAATTTCATACGAAAGACTATGGTTTAGCATAACTTTAGCTATCCAATCGTGTAATTCGGTTAAAGAGTCTTGTTCGTTAAGTAGTGGTATAACTACTGATATATCCATTTATTTTTTTTCAAGTAATAAAATTCAAAAATACTGAAATTATTCTGCGTCAGGAGTGTTTTTTTTCATTGCAGCAGCAACTATTAAACCAATAATACTAAACATAACTAAGTAACCGGCTAAACCTTTAGCGATGTTGGCTAAAGAATAATTGTTTTGAGCTTCCATGTTTTCTACCGTTTGATCGATAATGTCACTTGGTGAATTAAAGCCTTCCATCATTTGTACTGTTTTTTCAATAGTAATCTCTTTTAAAACAGTTGCTGCTTCTGGATCGATAAAGTTGAATAATATATAAGAGACTAAAACACTAATTAGTAAACCTAGCGCAACAGTAATAAAATATGCAGTAAAAGCTTCTTTAAAAGTAGCGTAACTGTTTTGAGCTTGTTTAACCTTGGCTACAGAAACAATTCCGAAAACAATAACAGCAATTAAAATGAAGGCACCTAGCCAAGTATTTGCAAGTAATTCAATATTTACGCCGTAAGGGATTATAGTGATTAGCGCTAAAAAAGCTCCTAAATACAATCCGAAATTAGTAGCGATAGATTTTAATGTTTTTTCCATGATATTTTGATTAAATTATTTTAGTTGAATTGTTAGTGTTCAAAGATACTAAAACGTTACATTTGTAGCAGTAAAAAATAAAATGCAAAAAATATTGTAAATTTATAAAATTTACTTAAATTTGCACTTCCAAAATTGAAAAGAATAAAAAGCATTTAGCGATGAGAAAAGGTATACACCCAGAAAATTATAGATTAGTAGCGTTTAAAGATATGTCTAATGAAGATGTGTTTTTAACAAAATCTACAGCAAATACAAACGAAACTCTTGAAGTAGAAGGTGTTGAATATCCATTAATAAAAATGGAGATTTCTAGAACATCTCATCCTTTTTACACTGGTAAATCTAAATTAGTAGATACAGCTGGTCGTATTGACAAGTTCAAAAACAAATACGCTAAGTTTAAAAAATAAGTTTAGCCTACATTTTATATAAAGAGCCTTCATATTTAATATGTAAGGCTTTTTTGTTTTCTATAATTAGGTTACTTTTGAATTAATAATTTAGAGTTTATTTAGGTGAGCTTTTAACTTCAGACTAAAAATGAATTATATACTTTTTGACGGTCCTTCACGTAATAATTTATTACCTTTTACTTATACTCGGCCTGTTGCTGATATTAGGGTAGGAATATTAACGATTCGTGAAAAATGGGAAAGTTATCTGAGTTGTACTACAACAACCATAACTGAAGATTATTTAGCAGATAAATTCCCGATGGTTGAAATGGAGGTAAATGTTATGATAAATGCATCATACCTTCCAAATGAAGAATTAGTTGAAAAAATTAAAGGGTTAAAAGAAAATGAAGCTATATTTCAAGGTGATGATATTATAGCCTTTTTTGCTGTAGAAGGGCAAGAAGATATTGATTTTGATGATTATCATGCTATTGAATTTGACAGAGAGGTATTAAAAATCGAAAATACTTGGGATATTTTTTCTAAGAATGGAGATGCTATTAAGCAAGATTTTAAATTATTAACTGAAGATAGAACATCGGAACCGATCTCGAAAACCAATAATATTATTGCTCCCGAAAATATTTTTTTAGAAGAAGGTGCAAAACTTGAATTTACAACGTTAAATGCGACTAATGGACCAATATACATTTCTAAAGATGCAGAAATTATGGAAGGCGCTCTCATCCGTGGACCATTTGCGTTATGTGAATCTTCAATTATAAAAATGGGTTCTAAAATTTACGGACCTACAACAGTTGGTCCATTTAGTAAAGTAGGTGGAGAGGTAAATAACTCAGTTATTTTTGGATATTCTAATAAAGGTCATGAAGGGTTTTTAGGGAATTCTGTGTTAGGCGAGTGGTGTAATTTAGGAGCCGATACCAATAATTCCAACCTTAAAAACAATTATGCAGAGGTGCGTTTGTGGGATTACCAAACAGAGGGTTTTGCCAAAACAGGCTTGCAGTTTTGTGGATTAATGATGGGCGACCATAGTAAATGCGGTATAAATACTATGTTTAATACTGGTACCGTTATTGGTGTGAGCGCTAATATTTTTGGTAGTGGATTTCCTCGGAATTTTGTTCCTAGTTTTTCTTGGGGAGGTAGTAGTGGGTTTTCAACGTATTTAACAAAGAAAGCTTTTGAGGTTGCTAAAGTGGTTATGGGTAGACGGAAAATCGAATTAGACCAGCAAGACGAGGCTATTTTAGAGCATATTTTTGAAGAGACAAAAAAATACAGAAGATCATAGCAGGATTATACGAAATTTGTTGATGACTTTTTTTTGAACACTTTTCAGTTATTCAAGTATTTGTATATTTGTTTAAATATCAGTTTTTTATGGTTAAATTTCTAGTCTGTATTTTTTTTATTTGTAGCGGAATAACTATAGCTCAAAATGAAAATTTTATTATTGACAATTTAAGTATCAATAATGAAAACCCACATTTTGGATTAATGCGTGTTAATGATGATATTTTATTTGCCTCTTACGAACTTGATAAAAAAGGTAGAGTAAAGCGAGTCCATGGACAACCTAAATTAACTATATTCCAAGGAGTAATAACTAATTCTGGAACTATTGATAAGGTTTCCCAATTACAAATTGACTCTAAGGCAGGGGTGCCTCAAATTTCTAGTGCGACACTATCTCAGGACGGAAATAAAATTTATATCACAACGGTTTACACAAATAAAAATAAGCCTAAGGTTAGGTTTAAAGAAACTAATTTTCATTTAGAAGTTGGGGAATTTAAAGCGGGCATTGGGTTTACTAATTTTAAAGTACTATCATTTTGTAAGCCAAAATTTTCTTATGCACATCCCGCATTGAGCGCAGATGGAAAAACTTTATTCTTTACAGCGAATATTAAAGGAGGAAAAGCAACGACTAGGGGAGGTTCAGATATCTTTAAGGTCGATATACTAGGAGGCAATTCGTTTAGTGAACCTGAGAATTTAGGAGCTAAAGTTAATTCTTATGGAAAAGAAATGTTTCCATTTATAGCGGAAGATAATACGTTGTATTTTTCATCTAATAGACCTAATGGTTTTGGTGGTTACGACTTGTATAAAAGTACAATGAATGATGACGGTGCTTTTGAAAAAGCTGAAAAATTAGAAAAACCATTGAATAGTAATAAGGATGATTTGTCATTAATAATGAATCGGGATAATACTTCTGGTTTTTTATCGTCTAAACGTTTAAAAGGCAAGGGTGATGATGATATTTATTCATTTAAAAAAAAATAAGTAAGGAATTGGCTATATTGTGAAAAATTAAGTCTATCAATCTAATTTATGCGTATCTTTTTTAAAAACATTTATTTGTTTTCAGTGCTATTTTTTGCAGCTGTATTAATGGATGATTTGGTTAAACAAAGCCTTGATGAAACATTTTATCGCTATATAACCAAAAGTTTAGCAATAGGTTTGTTGCTAGTATATTATATTGTAAACAAACAAGAAAATGTTCCCAAGTTCAAGTCTAATGCCGTAATTGTGGCTTTAGTACTGTTTATTATAGGCGGATGTTTTGGAGTAGTTATGAAAAATAATTTCACGTTTTTCATACTTTCTTTTGTGTTTTTTGTTGGAGGTAAGGCTTTCTATTGCTTGCGCTTAGCTAAAAATCATGACTTTAATTTTAATCGGATAATTCCTTTTTTTCTATTCTTTAGTTTATTTATGTATTTCCTAGTTGATGAAATTTATGATAAATTAGGTGATCAGTTACTTATAATAGTTGCTTATTTTTCTATATCTGTAATCTTGATGGCTTTTGCTTTTATGCGAAAAGAATTTGTTTGCTATAAAAGTTATATTCTCGTATTTTCAGGTCTTTTCCTTTTTGTTATATCAGAAAGTCTGTTGGCTGTTAGGCTATATGGAAGTAATTTTACTTTAAATGGAACATTAGTTGTTGTTTTGTATGAGTTGGGGCAGTATTTATTTGTTATTGGAATATTAAGAGAGGTCTTAATTAAGCCAAAAGAAACTGTTGAAATAATTTAATTAAAATAGATTGCTTAGATTGTTTATACTGAGTAAGGAATACTTATTGGTTGTGAGCTAATACTAATTTTTATCTTCTAGCTTTTTAACCTGTTTTAGTTCTAATAAATTTATTGGGTTTATTCCTAAATCTTTTACGTTTTTTCTTGTAAAGCGTACAACTTCATCATAAAATAAAGGAATAATTGGAGCTTCTTGCATAACTAAGGAATCCATTTTAGAGTAAAGTTTTTCTCTGTTTTTTGGGTTAGTTTCTGTAAAAGCTTGTTCGTACCAAGAATCGAATTTTGAGTTTTTAAAATGTGTATAATTAGGACCATTCGGAGCGAAATTTTTACTATAAAATAGAGATAAATAATTTTCGGCATCGGGATAATCTGCAACCCAACTAGCTCTAAAAAGATCTAATTTGTTATTGGCTTTGGCATCTTTTAAAGTAGCGGCTGGAATAACATCTATGTTTACTATAAGGCCTGTTTTTTGAAGTTCACGTTGTATATATTCGCAAAAACTTAAATAATTTCCAATGGTTGTTATTGTTATTTCTGGATCTTTTTTACCCGTTTCATTTTTATATTGCTCAACTAATTGTTTCGCTTTTTCAGGCTGATAACTAAAACCAACCAGTGCATTGTATCCAGGTAATCCTTTGGGTATAAATCCTCCGTTTGCTGGAATACCAACACCATTACGTAAATAAATCATCATTTTTTTTCGGTCGAAACCATAATTAATAGCTTTTCTTAATAGTTTTGATTGAGTTTCCGAAGTTTGAGAGTCTAAATTAAATCCTAAATATTCTGTATTTAAATATGGGCCACGAATTAATCGTGATGTTTTTTCATACTTATCACGTAATCTACCATCAGCAGTTAAAACTTCATCTTTGTAAGAAGCATCTAAACCAGATACAAAATCTATGTTACCTTGGGCAAATTGCATGAATTCACTTTGTTTGTCTGGTAAAAAAGTAATGGCAACAGCTTCTAAATAAGGTAAGCTATTTCCGTTATAGTCTTTTTCAAAATAAAGTTCATTTTTTCTGAATACCAATTTTATGTTTTCTTCCCAACGTTTAAATTTGAAAGGGCCAGTTCCAATCGGGTTTGCTCTAAAATCAGAATTATAAAATTCTACAATTTCTTTAGGTACAACCGAGCAATACTTCATAGTTAATAAACCTAAAAAGGCAGGGAAAGGTTGTTTTAATTTAATTTGAAATAGAGTATCATTAACAACATTAAATTGGTCTACTTTGTTTAAAATCCAACTTCCTGGTGATGCAATTTGTTTGTCCAATAATCGATTTAAGCTGTATTCAATATCTTTAGCAACTACTGTTCTTGTTGAGTCTTTGCCAAATAGTTTGTGTTTATGAAAATAAACGTCGTTTCTAAGAGTGAAGTTATAGGTTTTTGCGTCTTCAGAAATATGCCAGCTTTTTGCAATACATGGAATAACTTTTAAATTGTTATCCATTTGTACCAAACCGTTAAATAATTGATTTGTTGCCCAAATATCTGCAATATCTTTAGAAAATGCAGGGTCTAGTGAACCTATGTTTTTGTGTTCATTATACCGAAAAACAAGGTGATCTTTACCTTGATTTGAATTGTTTTCACATGAAAAAAAGAATAAAACAGCGCAACTAATTGATAGGTAGTTTATTATTTGACTAGTAACATGTTTTATCATATAACTTATTAATTGTAAATTTGCAGACTTTTTAAGTGTAAAGATAATTTTAAAAAGAGCTTGAAACAAGCAGAGGATAACAAAATATAATGAATAAAAAAGTCGCATTTTATACTTTAGGTTGTAAACTTAATTTTTCTGAAACATCAACCATATCTAGAAACTTTGATGATGAGGGGTTTAGTCGCGTAGATTTTTCCGAAAAGGCGGATATTTACGTCATAAACACCTGTTCCGTAACCGAAAATGCAGACAAACGTTTTAAAACTATAGTTAAGCAGGCGCAAAAGGCAAATCCTGATGCTTTTGTTGCTGCCGTTGGTTGCTATGCGCAATTAAAACCGCAAGAATTGGCAGATGTTAATGGTGTCGATTTAGTGCTTGGTGCCACCGAAAAATTTAAAATAACAGATTATTTAAACGATTTATCTAAAAATGATTTTGGTGAAGTACATTCTTGTGAAATAGAAGATGCGGATTTCTATGTAGGATCTTATTCAGTAGGAGATAGAACACGTGCTTTTTTAAAAGTGCAAGATGGTTGCGATTATAAATGTACCTATTGCACAATTCCTTTGGCAAGAGGGATTTCTAGAAGTGATACAATGGAAGGTGTCTTGAAAAATGCACGTGATATTTCTAAACAAAATATTAAAGAAATTGTTTTAACGGGTGTTAATATCGGTGATTACGGTAAAGGTGAATTTGGCAACAAAAAGCATGAACATACATTTTTAGACTTAGTTACGGAGTTGGATAAAGTAGAAGGTATTGAGCGGTTACGTATCTCGTCTATAGAGCCTAATTTGTTAAAAAATGATACTATCGATTTGGTGTCTAAATCTAGAGCATTTGTACCACATTTTCATATTCCGTTACAATCGGGAAGTAACGAAATTCTTAAAAAAATGAAGCGTCGTTATATGCGTGAATTGTATGTAGATCGCGTTTTAAAAATTAAAGAAGTGATGCCACATGCTTGTATTGGTGTAGATGTTATTGTTGGTTTTCCAGGAGAAACAGATGAGCATTTTTTAGAAACTTATAATTTTTTAACCGAGTTGGATATTTCATATTTACATGTGTTTACTTATTCTGAGCGCGATAATACAGAGGCTGCAGAAATGGATGGTATTGTGCATGGTAGCGTGCGTAGCAAGCGCAGTAAAATGCTAAGAGGTTTATCTGTTAAAAAGCGTCGTGCTTTTTACGAGAGTCAATTAGGAACAACAAGAACCGTTTTGTTTGAAAGCGAAAATAAAGGTGGTTATATTCATGGTTTTACCGAAAACTATGTAAAGGTTAAAACACCATGGAACCCAGAATTCGTTAATACGTTGCATGAGGTCGTACTTACAAAAATAGACGATGATGGATTAGTTAGATTCGATTTTAATAAGCAAGATATCGCAGTGTAACGATAAGTGTTTCCTTTTGAATTGATTTATTGGAGTTTAATCGAGTTTATTTTGAGTTTATTTATATACTAATGTAAGTTTGATAAGAAATATTTCGATACTAAGTCTCGAAATTTACTATTTATGAAAAAATCCCTTAAATTATTTACTTCCTTTTTAGTTGTTTTTCTTTTCATTTCTTGTTCTAGTAAAGATGATAATGAAAATACTGATTTATTAGGTGTTTGGCAAACTAATGAGGTTTTAGCTGAAAAAACAACTACGTTTACCTTGGTTTTTGGCGAAAATAATACTGGCTTAAGTATTTATGCCGTTGTAAATAATACAGGCGAAGAAACATCTAGCTTAGAGCCTTTTAGTTGGGAACTAAACGGAAAAGTAGTTACGCTTTTAGATATTGATACAACTGACAATAATTACGAAATAAATGATGATGGCCAGCTTGTTTTAAATGGTTCTGGAGAAGTGATTATTTTAGAAAAAATATCCGATAATTATTCGCAATATTATTAATGTAATTGATAATTCAATTAAAGCATAAAAAAAACCGAAGCTATAAACTTCGGTTTTTTTTGTTTTCAATTATATGAAAATTAAATTCTTACACCTACTGGTAGCATGCGTTTATACTTTCTATTACTTCTCACAAATTTCGCGATTTCTGGGCAAGTTGGCATAACACTTAAGTTGCGTTCAGCTATTTGATCGAAAACAGCTGCTAAAAATTCATTACTAAAGTTTTCATTCGTAATTTCTTCTGGAATAATAAGCTTAGTTAAAAAAATTTTTCTTTCTTGCAGAGAGTACTCTATTATGGCCAAATGGTCATCGATTTTAATTTCAAATTGACGTAAAAAATCATTGTCAATCAATTCAGCAGCTTCAACCATATCATAAATTTTTTTAAATTATTTACAAACTTAAAATAGTTGAGAACTATTTTGTATAAGTTTGTAGAGCAAAAGTACGAAAAAAAAACGTTATATTATAGATAAATAGAAGTTAATCCCTTATGCATCAAGAGCTAATACACATTTATTTAATGCCAGGAATGGCCGCTAGTCCTCTAATTTTTGAAAACATTAAATTACCTGAAGATATATTTCAAATTCATTTATTAGAATGGATGATTCCTGTTGAAAATGAATTGCTTAGCGATTATGCTTTACGGATGACGAAGCATATAAAACATGAAAACATTGTGTTGTTAGGCGTCTCCTTTGGTGGTGTTCTTGTTCAAGAAATGGCTAAATACATAAAGCCGAGGAAACTCATTATTACATCGAGTGTAAAATCGATGCACGAATTACCTAAACGTATGCTTTTGGCAAAAGCAACAAAAGCTTATAAACTGGTGCCTACTCAATTGGCTTCAAATATTGATGTATTCGAAAAATATGCTGTGGGTAAGGTGGTGAAAAAACGTATTGAACTTTATCAAAAATACCTTTCGGTTAATGATAGTCGTTATTTAACTTGGGCCATAGAACAAATGGTTTGTTGGAACCAAGAGGAACCACCAGAGGGAATTATTCATATCCATGGCGATGATGATGGTGTTTTTCCAATTAAAAATATAAAAAATTGTATTGTTGTTAAAAACGGAACACATATTGCGATAATAAACAAATACAAATGGTTCAATGAAAATTTACCTCGAATTATTTTAGAAAACTAAATAAAAACTTATATTTAAACAAAACTTTTTAAAAATGAAGATAGTACAGAAAGCCTTAGCATTAGTGGGATTATTAAGTTTGTGTGTGTTATTTATTAACGCTTTTCAAGAAGCACCTACCGACGAAAATTTTGAAACCAAATTAATTAACGATTATAATGTTTACGCCTTGCAAGTTCCAGAAAAATTGGATTTTGCAGGTGAAGCCATGCCGCTTGAAAATCCAGATATTTTAGAGCGTATGGATAGAGAATTGTTGGTAAATACGTATTGGCAATCTAATGGATTGTTAATGTTTAAACGCTCTAAAAAATATTTTCCAATTATAGAGCCAATACTTTCAAAATACGGAGTTCCAAACGATTTTAAATATTTAGCCGTAATAGAAAGTGGTTTAACAAACGCTGTATCTCCAGCAGGAGCAAAGGGGTTTTGGCAAATAATGCCAGCAACGGGAAGGGAAAATGGCCTAGAAGTTAACAATAATGTCGATGAACGATATAATTTAGAAATGGCAACAGAAGTGGCTTGTAAATATTTATTAAAGTCGAAAGAAGAATTAGGTTCTTGGACGCTAGCGGCAGCAGCATATAATGCTGGAAATGCAGGTGTTTCTAGACGTTTAAAAGAACAAAACGTAAAAGAGTACTACGATTTGCTTTTAGGTGAAGAAACAGGGCGTTATATGTTTAGGATTGTCGCTTTGAAAGAGATTTTATCGAACCCAGATAAATACGGTTTCAATTTTAGAGATAAGGATTTGTATAGTCCCGTTCCAACTTACAAAGTAGAAGTGGATACAGCAGTAACAGATTTTACTAAGTTTGCCGAAAATTATGGTATTAACTACAAAATATTAAAATTGCATAACCCATGGTTACGCGAGCCACATTTAAACAATAGATCTAGAAAACAGTATTATATCAATATTCCAAAAGAAGGTTATTATAATTAATTAAAGTCTAGTTTACTAAAACAAAAAAGCCAATACTTTTAGGAGTGTGGGCTTTTTTGTTTTAGTAAATGTTTTGTTATTAAAAGGTAAAACTCTTTTTAAAATATACTACGTTAATTTATAGTTTGACTAGCTTACTCTTTATTTATTGCTAGTTATTCTTGTTGAAGACTAACAAGATTAATTAACTCCAACTTAAAGATTTCTGAAATCATGGGGTATATAGTTGGTTTTTATAATTATGAGTTATTAAAATAGAATGAATTACTATAATATCAAGTTCTCGTAAGCAGGGTGTAGTGCATGAGACTTATTGGTTCTTGTTATAATTGAAGAACTGTAAAAATTAGGGATAGTGTAGTGATCTTATAAAATCGAATAGTAAGATTTAACACTCAATCTAGTTTTGATTATAGATGTTTACTTTTAAAAGATAATTTTATAAATAAAAAAACTGAACAATAGAATTATTGTTCAGTTTTAAATTTTTATTAATCAGTATCAAGTAACTAGGACGAGATATTTTCTTTTTAAATTCTAAATATTGAAACTTAAAGATAGTGTAAGATTCGAGTTAACTCTATCGATATCAACCGTATCAATTAATCCAACATTATATAATGGTGTTTGGTAAGAGCGTTTGGCTTGGTCGAAGGTTAAATCCAGTTTTGTGTTACCAAAGTTATAACCTAAACCAAGTGAGAATCCGTTTAAATCTCCAACGGTAACACCGTCTGTATATGGGCTTTCTTCAAATCGATAACCACCTCTAAAACTAATTTGTTTCACTTTGTATTCACCACCAAATCGGTAAGTTGATGCAGAGGTTAATACGTTACTTATATCGGAATTTTCGACAGAATAATCAGATTCTGGTTTAAATTTTGTTTTGCTGTAGTTTTTGTTCGAGTAATCGAAACTAATTAAACCTTGTTTACCAAATATATAAGCTAAACTTCCTGTGAATTTTCCTGGTGTTTGGAGTTTGTATTCAGGGTAAGTAGTGATTACGTCTGAGATAAACCCAATGTCTGACTCAGCTTCATTCGTGTTAATAAATTGAGTTATTTCTTCTTGAATATTATACCAAGTAGGGGAGTCGTAAGTTAAACCTAATCTAAATTCTTGTGATAATTTAAAAATTCCTCCAATTTGAAAAGAAAAGCCATTACCAGTTGTAGATAATGTATTGTCAAAATCAATGAATGAAATCAAACCGCCATTATCATTGTCTTCCTGTAATGAAGTTTTACGTTCGTAGTCTATAAAATGAGAGTTTAAATTAACCCCTAAATATACATTGTCTTCATATTGAGCTGCAAAGTTAAAGCTTATTTTACCGTTATAACCGGTTTCAACATTAGCGTAGCGGTGTTCAAAATAACCAGAAGCGACATTTGCATCATAGAACTCGTTATTATTATCTTCGGATACAGGTTCTAAAACAAAAGATTGATAACCTAAGAAGGCTTGTTGCGCATTGAACCCATCAGATTGTCCAATTTCTTGATAAGCATTTTCAATAAATCTATTGTTAAGAGATATGTTTTGTAAAAGTTGGCCTTGAGCGTATTGAAAGAAATAGTTAGCAATCGAATTTACTGGAGTTAATTCGTTATTATCACCGTCCACTATAACTAAATCATTCGTGTTTATTCCAGCCGAATACCAATTATTATTATGGTCATTTGTTTTATCGTAAGCAAAAGCTAAAGTGAATTTTTTCCAAGGGGAGTTACTATTACTTTTAAAAACAAAAGCTGCTCCACCTTGATTTAAACTAAATTTAGAATCGTTAACTTTTTCAGTATTACCAAAATAATTAGTTGTGTTGTTTTTGTCTGCACTTACAAGAGATACTGATGCGTGGCTTTGGCTAAATACAGCTGATCCAGCAGGATTTATACTAACCGCACTCATGTCTCCACCTAAGGCCCCAAATGCTCCACTTAAAGCTCTAAATCTGGCACTTCCTTGCACTTCATCTTGAGAATAGCGTAAGGCATCACTAATATCTTGAGCGTATACACTAGACATAGAAAGCACACCTATGAATAGTAAATTTAACTTTTTCATATATAAATATTTTTCTTTTTTAGATGAATTAACGACGTCTTCCTCCGCTTGATGATCTTGAAGTACTACCTGAACTTCGACTACTGCTGCTACTTGAAGATCTAGTGGTTGAACCGCTAGAACTGGAAGAGCTTCTGCTTGAGCTTGGTGTGTAAGTAGAACTTCTTGAACTTGATGATGATCTCGTACTTGAAGGTGAAGAACTTCTGCTACTTGTTGATGGTGTGTATGTAGAACTACGTCTTGTTGTAGTCGATGTAGATCTAGATGTTGAGTTTGTTGATGGTGTTCTAGTTACAGAAGAAGTTCTTCTTGTTGTACTTGTGCTAGGTGTGGTGCTTCTTCTTACTGTGTTACCATTAATTGCAGAGCGTGTTGTGCTGCTTCTTCTAGTTGATGTATTGTATTTTGAATTTGAACTTCGACCAGAAGCACTTGAAACTGAGCTACGGCGAGTAGTTCCATTTGTGTTTAAGCTTCCTCGACTTGAGGTGCTATAATTATTTCTTCTACTAGCGCTATAAGCTACGCGATTATTGTTGTAATATCTATTTCTGTTATTGTTATAGAAACCTCTATTTCCGTAGTATCCATTATAGCCCCAGTTGTTATAAAAACCACCGCCAAAATACATGCCGCCATAGTAAGAATTGTAAGGGTTATAATAACCCCAGTTATTGAATCTGTTCCATCCCCAATTATTATATCGGTTCCATTCCCAGCTGTTGTAACCCCAAGAATTCCATCCATAGTTGTTCCAACCGTTATTAATATAATTAATAGTAACGCTATCGGTGTCTTGTCCCCAGCCTGCATAACCTTGATAATTATTATCTGTTACAATAGCTTCATCTTCAGAATAGTTATTACTTTCATAACTATCAATATCAGTGAAAATATCACTATTCGCTATCATTTGTTCGGTTTCTAAAGCGCCATTTTTGAAATAATTTTCATAATAATCGCTATTACTATTGCTTGGAGCAGCAACTACTGCTTCTTCGTTTTGAACAATTCGAACAGTTTCTTCGCCATAAATTCCATCATTGTCAACACCTACGTATTGATATGAGCCACAAGATGACACGCCAACTAGCAAAGCAAGCAGTGCTATGTTTGGCATTTTTCGTTTTAAGTAGCTTTTTAATTGCATATCTGTATAATTTTATTGTTGGGCACTACAAAAATAGTTAGTTTTGCTGAACTATTTTATTATTTAACATAATCACAATTTTTGTGCCAAAATATCAATATGAGCAAAAAACTTACTAGTAGAGCAGAAGATTATTCTAAGTGGTATAACGAACTCGTTGTAAAAGCAGACCTAGCAGAGAATTCTGCTGTTAGAGGTTGTATGGTTATTAAGCCTTATGGCTACGCTATTTGGGAGAAAATGCAAGCACAATTAGATAAAATGTTTAAAGAAACAGGTCATCAAAACGCATATTTCCCGCTTTTTGTTCCGAAAAGTTTGTTTGAAGCTGAAGAAAAAAATGCAGAAGGTTTTGCAAAAGAATGTGCCATTGTTACACATTATAGATTACAAAATGACCCTGACAGACCTGGAAAATTACGTGTAGATCCTGAAGCTAAGTTAGAAGAGGAATTAATAGTTAGGCCAACTTCCGAAGCTATTATCTGGAATACCTTTCGTGGTTGGGTACAATCGTACCGAGATTTACCACTATTAATAAACCAATGGGCCAATGTAGTACGTTGGGAAATGCGTACGCGTTTATTTTTACGTACAGCAGAGTTTTTATGGCAAGAAGGGCACACGGCACACGAAACTAAAGCAGAAGCGCTAACAGAAGCAAAATTAATGAATAATGTTTACGCTACGTTTGCCGAAAACTTTATGGCAATACCTGTTATCCAAGGTTTAAAAACCGAAAGCGAACGCTTTGCAGGAGCAGATGAAACTTTTTGTATTGAAGCGTTAATGCAAGATGGAAAAGCACTACAAGCCGGAACATCTCACTTTTTAGGGCAAAATTTTGCCAAAGCATTCGATGTTAAATTTGCTAATAAAGAAGGAAAGCAGGATTATGTTTGGGCAACCTCTTGGGGAGTTTCAACACGATTAATGGGCGCGTTGATTATGACGCATAGTGATGATCTTGGATTGGTTTTACCTCCAAGTTTAGCACCAAACCAAGTTGTTATAGTTCCTATATATAAGACTGAAGAGGATTTAAATGCTATCACTGAAGTTGCAAATACTATAATGAGCGATTTACGAGATAGGCATATGACGGTTAAATTTGATAATAGAACCACGCACAGACCAGGTGCTAAATTTGCACAACACGAATTACAAGGGGTGCCATTACGTATTGCAATTGGTGCAAGAGATCTAGCAAATGGAACTGTTGAGATTGCAAGACGAGATACTTTAACAAAAGAAGTGGTTGCTTTAAGTGATTTAACAGAAATTATTGATGGCTTATTGAAAGAAATACAAGAAACTTTATTTAAAAAAGCATTAGATTTTAGAGATTCTCACATTACAGAAGTGAATTCTTTTGAAGAATTCAAAGAAGTTTTAGAAAATAAAACAGGATTTATTTCGGCGCATTGGGATGGCTCAATTGAGACGGAAGATAAAATAAAAGAGATCACAAAAGCAACAATTAGATGTATTCCTTTGGAATTCAAGGAAGAAGAAGGTGTGTGTGTGTATTCTGGAAAACCATCGACTAGAAGAGTGTTATTTGCAAAAGCATATTAATTAAAAAAAAAGTAAAAAAATAGTAAATAATACTTGCAGAACTTAAACTAAGTTGTATATTTGCACCCGCAATGGAAAACATTGTTAGTTATTTGAAAAAAAAATATTTGCAGGTTTAAAATAAAGTTTTATATTTGCACACTCAAATAAATAATGGCCCGTTCGTCTATCGGCTAGGACGCCAGGTTTTCATCCTGGTAAGAGGGGTTCGACTCCCCTACGGGCTACAATTTAAAAAATTAAGAAAAAAACAAAATGGCAAATCACAAGTCAGCATTAAAGAGAATCAGAAGTAACGAATCTAAAAGATTAGTTAATAAGTATAAGCATAAGACTACTCGTAATGCTATTAAGAAATTACGTGAGTTAACTGATAAGAGTGAAGCTGAAACTTTATATCCTTCAGTGGTATCTATGTTAGATAGATTAGCTAAAACAAACGTTATTCATGCTAACAAAGCAGCTAACCTAAAATCTGGTTTAGCAAAACATGTTGCATCACTTTAATTGATTTAAAGTTTATAATATTTAAAGCTTCTCAGAAATGAGAAGCTTTTTTTTTTTGAATTTTTTTAATGCTCTTATAGTGTTAATAGTAATTTAAAAATATAAATTTGCAAATAGAATAAGTTTATTAACCACATAATAATATCACCGTTGGAAAATCAAAAAGCAAATAAATTAGTCGATAAAATTCTTGAAAATCTTGATGAATCAGGTATTAATACAGAAACGTTAATCGACGATATTAAGGAATTAAGAACTTATGCTTTAGAAGAGCAAATACCTTTAGTGGTAAAAGTTTTAAGATTGACTTACGAGCATATAGAAGCAAATAATACGTTTCTTATTCCTGTACTTGATGATGAACCTATAGAAGATGAAGAAGAGGGGGCAGAAGGTGAAGCAGTGAATGATTTGGACACACCTGTAGAAAGTTTGAAATATTTAATAGCACTTACTAAAAATCTTAATAACAAAGGTAATATAGCTGATTTAAGAGAGTATAAAGAGCTTTTTGCTAAGTATTAAGCATACGGTAGTAAAATCTATTTATAGATTATAAAATATAGAATTATAGGCCTTGACATTAAAAATGTTGAGGCTTTTTTTATGTAGTGAATTAATTATTGTATTGATGATACTTGAGTCGTTAATATAATAGGAAAATATTTTTTTTAGCTCACCCTTATTCTAATCTATTCTAATAGTAGATTGAGTTCTGTATTTCGTTAAAATAAAATTTAAGTAACAGGTTCTTCTTCTTTATTGAAAGTTCTATTCAATAAACCCATTGCAAAATATAATACAGGTGAAATAAGCATTTCTTGAATGCCTCCAGCAAAGTGTCTTGCGTTTAAGGATATTTCGTGAATAAACCAATCGAAAAGGCCCATTGCACCTATAATAGATAATCCAGAGATATGGATAAAATGCCAAAGAGATGACATCCATGTATCTTTTAGTTTGCCTAAATGAAAAGTGCCAATAAAGTAAACAGCAAGTGTTGTAGCAAAAGTAATAATGTGTTTAATTTTTGAAGGAATGAGTGCTGTGTTCTTATTTTCGGCAAAAAATATGTAGTACCAAGTGTAAACAAGAATTATTAATACAAGGCCAATAATGAAGCGGGCTTTATCCGATTTGTACAGTTTCATTTTTTAAATGAATTTTACGGGCAAAGTAACCCCAAATTATTAATGTAGTGGTATAAACCATCGCTTTAAAAAGGTAGTGATGAGCAAAATCGAAATAGACCTCAAAATATTCTATTAGATATATAAGTCCAACACATCTTAATATATTTATGGCATCTAGTATTAAAATACCTAAAACAATATATTTAGTTTTTCTCCAAAAAGTTGAAGGCATGCAAATAATAAAACCAATGTATAGTACAAAAATCTCTAAGCCATTACAAGCATTGGCAATGTTTAATGTTTTGTAATCGTCGTGATAAATTGCTGAAAGATGACTAATTGTTCCAGCTCCTTCAAAAACAATAGTAGTCTTTTCTCTTTTGCTGGTAAAACCACTCATGCCTATGTTATTTAATAATGAGGCAGAGGCTTCGGCAACGTGTGTTGTTAAGGGGTGATCTAAGTATTGAGAGTCATACATAAATCCAGAATAAATAACCTTCCATATTATAAAAAGCAATAAGGCTTTTCCTAGAAAAAGCCTTATTGGTAATGGAATATCTTTTAGTATAGATTTAAGATTTAGCATCCTTTTTTCTACGTAATTTTTTAACTCCAAAAGCAGCTGCTCCTAACATTAAGAAACCAAGTCCTCCGTCCAATGGCACAGAAGGGGTAGAACCACCACCATTACACTTTCCTTTGTGAGGTCTGTGACATTTTTTGCATCTTACTGGTCTCTTTTTTTTATCAGGCCTGTTACCGATTAAGGCAATAGAGGTAAAGTGTATTGAAGTTAGCGCAACAGTTGTTGGAGATTCTACTACACTAACAGCTGTAGTAGCATTCATGTTAGTTGAGAATGTTAGAGTAAATACAATCGCAAGAGCGCTGATTATATTTACAAATTTTTGTTTTTTGTCCTTCATTAGTTTTAGTTTTTGGATTAATTAATTCCTTAATAGCAAATTAAATATAGTAACTATTCTAGTGAAAAAACGTCTGGGGCTATTATTTTCGTTAAAACAAGGAATAAATTCTTCCAATGGTAAAGTTTTGTTAAATATGAGGATTAGTTTTAGGGCTTATAGCCTGTTTATCTTTGTGTTATGAAATTAAATAAATGATAGTAAGTAACTATTTATCTATTAATTTAGTATAAGGTTAAATTTAGAATGTTATAAGAAATTAACTTTTTTTTTTGAATTTGATGATTCGCTATGTTTTAACTTAAGCTAACTATATATTAACCCTTGCCAAAAGCTGCGTTAGCGATTGCAGTGGTTAGCTTTTGGCGAGGCGAGCATCGAGCCAAAACTAGTAACGTAAAGCGCGACCCTTGGGGTAACGCCCAGATATGGGTATAAAAAAAGCCTTAACTTTTATATTAAGGCTTTGCATATATATTGAAATTCTTATCCGTTCATTGAGACCAGGAATTCTTCGTTGTTTCTAGTTTGTTTAAAACGTTCGTTTATAAATTCCATGGCTTCTACAGGGTTCATGTCTGCTAGATATTTACGCATTACCCACATACGTTGTATGGTGTTAGCATCGAGTAAAATATCGTCGCGACGTGTACTTGAAGATGTAAGATCGATAGCAGGGAAAATTCTACGATTAGATATTTTTCTATCCAATTGTAGTTCCATATTACCAGTTCCTTTAAATTCTTCGAAAATCACCTCGTCCATTTTAGAACCTGTTTCTGTAAGCGCAGTAGCAATAATGGTAAGCGAACCTCCATTTTCTATGTTACGAGCCGCACCAAAGAATCGTTTTGGTTTGTGTAAAGCATTAGCATCTACACCTCCACTTAATATTTTACCAGAAGCGGGTTGTACACTGTTATATGCACGTGCTAAACGTGTAATAGAATCTAAAAGAATCACGACATCGTGACCACATTCTACTAATCGTTTTGCTTTTTCAAGAACAATATTTGCAATTTTTACATGCTCGTGAGCTTCCTTATCAAAGGTAGAAGCAATAACTTCTCCACGTACATTACGTTGCATATCTGTAACCTCTTCAGGGCGTTCATCAATCAATAAAATCATTTGATAAACCTCAGGGTGGTTTGCTGCAATGGCATTTGCAACATCTTTAAGTAACATGGTTTTACCCGTTTTTGGTTGCGATACAATCATACCACGTTGTCCTTTACCTATAGGTGCAAATAAATCCATTATTCTAGTAGAAATCGTACTTTGACGCCCTGCTAAATTAAATTTTTCTTGTGGAAATAAAGGTGTTAAATGTTCGAAAGCAACACGATCTCTAACCACATTTGGGTTTTGTCCGTTAATTTTGCTAACCTTAATTAAAGGGAAATATTTTTCACCTTCTTTTGGTGGGCGTACTTGTCCTAAAACGGTATCACCAACTTTTAAACCAAATAATCTAATTTGCGATTGCGATACATATATATCATCTGGTGATGATAAATAGTTGTAATCTGATGAGCGCAAAAAGCCATACCCATCTTGCATAATATCTAAAACACCTTCACTCTCAATAATAGCATCAAACTCAAAATCAGGGTCACGATAGCGATTTCTACTATCCTTATTCCCGTTACTCCCAGAATGTACGTTACCGTTTTTCTGATTTTTGTTATTTTGATCGCGTTTTGGTTGCGGCTTTGGCCTTGGGTTAGGCTTTGGTTTTGGCTGATTATCGTTTTTTCGCTCGTTTTGTGGACGAGGTCTTGGTTTAGGCTTATTTTCTGTTTTAGCCTCTACTTTATCTGTTTTCGGGGCTATATCTTTTTCAACTTTAGCTTCTTCCGCTTTTGGTTCGGCTATTTGTTTTGCTTCTTGTGGTTCCTCTGCAGGTATGTTAGCAGCCTTTGGAGCTGGCTTTTGTAAACGTTGTCTAGGTTTTCTAGGTTTCGGTTTGTCAGCTACAGTTTTTTCTGCAGGTTTAGCAGGAGCAACAACGGCATCTACTGCTTTTGGATCTGCGGCTTGTGTATCTAATATTTGATAAACTAAATCTAATTTTTTTAAAGAACGATACTTTGGAACGTTCAGTTTTTTTGCAATCTCCTGTAAGTCAGTGAGCTTTTTTTCTTTTAATTGTGAAATTTCAAACATTGATATATTTTGAATATTATATTTTGAATATAAAATTGAGTTTTTTTGAAAAAAATGAATTTTTATTCTGAAGAATTAACAACCTGTTATAGCGGTTGTTGAGAATTAATACTGCAATTATACGACTTTATTTTAATTTTTTAGCTTATTTTTTTAAAGAAACCGCTATTTTTGTGATCTAGTTATTTAAAATAATATGTTACAACGTATACAAACAGTTTATTTATTAGTGTCGGCAGGAGTATCTGCTGGATTAATTTTTGTGTTCAATTTATGGACTACAAACGCTGGTGAAATAGTATTCGCCGAGGACGACATGTTGTATTTTGGACTCTTCTTAGGTTCAACTGTATTATCTTTAATATCTATACTAATGTTTAAAAATAGGCAACTTCAATTTGTTTTGGGGAGGCTTAACATCATATCAAACTTTATTTTATTAGGATTTTTTGTGTATCAATTACTAAAGGTATCTGGAGAGACGGCGGTTTCTGAGAAAGGTATTGGGATGCTTCTCCCTCTTGTTTCTATCGTGTTGTTGGCATTAGCCAATAAGGCCATCAAGAAAGATGAAGATCTCGTAAAATCTGTAGATCGATTACGATAAACCTAACATCTTAGTAGTATTAGTGCGTTAAAACTCCGAAGTGAAAACTTTGGAGTTTTTTGTTTTTGGGCGTTACCCGAAAAGGGTCGGGCTTTCCGCTACAAGTCCTCGCACTTCCTTCGTCAGGCTGTGGGCTTTTCACTACAATCCCTAACGCGCTCATCCGCGAAAGCGATTTTTTATTATTTAAGTTATAGGTTACTTTGCAAATTCCACAACCTCTAAATTATCAATTTTTTTTCCATCAATAGTAAACCGTAGCATAGTTCTAACTTTATGGAAGCCATGTTTTCCAATCGCTCCAGGGTTCATATGTAAAATATTTAATTTTTTATCGGGCATTACTTTTAAAATATGCGAATGCCCAGAAATAAATATTTTTGGTGGATTTTTTCTTATTTCCTCAATAACTCTCAAGTTATATTTTGGTGGGTAGCCACCAATATGCGTAATCCAAACATCAACCTCTTCACACATAAAACGATTATGTTCTGGAAACTCTCCACGTATTTTAGCATCATCAATATTGCCATAAACACCTCTTAAAGGTTTTAATTCCTTTATAGCATCGGTTACTTTTAAATCGCCAATATCTCCGGCATGCCAAACTTCATCGGCTTGTTTTACATATTTTAAAACATCATCATCTATATAACTATGGGTATCCGAAAGGAGTAATATCTTTTTCATTAATTTTTTTTAATATATAATTAAGATTCGAGTATTCACAAGAACCTTAAAACTGACTATATTTGTTCTTTCAACAAAAGTATTAAAACAAATTGCGATATTTTATAGAACTTTCATATAACGGTGCTGCTTATCATGGTTGGCAAATTCAGCCAGATGCTATTTCTATCCAAGAAGTTTTAGAAAAATCTTTATCTCTTTTATTGAATACACCAATTTCTATTATGGGTGCAGGCCGCACAGATACAGGGGTGCATGCTAAACAAATGTTTGCTCATTTTGATTTTGAAGGTATTCTAGATGAAGTTAATTTGGCTTTTAGACTTAATTCTTTTTTACCTCAAGATGTCGCCATTCATGATGTTTTTAAAGTAAAAAAGGATGCACATACGCGTTTCAATGCTGTTAGCAGAACGTATTTGTATCGTGTTGCTTTGCAAAAAGATGTATTTAGCGCCAACGATGCTTATTATGTAAAGCAAAAGTTAGATATTGAAAAAATGAAAGAAGCCGCTAAAATATTGTTGGATTACAACGATTTTCAGTGTTTTTCTAAAACTAAAACGAATGTAAAAACCTATTTGTGCAACATCATGAAAGCCGAATGGACTTTGGTAGATGGCGAATTGCATTTTATCATTAAAGCCGATCGTTTTTTACGAAATATGGTTCGAGCTATAGTTGGTACCATTATAAATATTGGTTTAGATAAAATCTCGGTAGAAGATTTACACCGTATTATAGAATCTAAAAATAGGAGTAAAGCCGGTTTTTCTGTTCCTGCACACGGCCTATATTTAATTGAAGTAGAATATCCAGAAGATATAAAAATATAAATGAGTAAACCCAAAGAAAAAATATTTGATGTTAACCTTTTTAAAAGGTTATTTACCTATATAAAACCATATAATTTGGTGTTTGTATGCTTACTAGTTATGGTTGTTTTATCTGCAGTGCTTAGTGCAGCAACACCTTATTTAACTAAGTATGCCATAGATAATAGTATTGCGGTAAAACTAGCCGACGATTTTATGTTTTATGTTATAATTATGCTGGTTGTTTTAATCCTTCAAACGGTTGTTCAGCTTGCATTTATTTATTACGCTGCGTGGTTAGGTCAGAATTTAGTGAAAGATGTGCGAACTAAACTATTCAATCATTTATTGCGTTTTAAAATGAAGTATTACGATAATTCTTCGGTTGGGGTGCTTATTACAAGGTCGGTTACCGATATGGAACGTATTGCCGATATCTTCGGGCAAGGTTTGTTTATGATTGTAAAAGATTTGCTAACCATGCTAGTTGTTTTCTGTGTTATGGTTTCAATAAACGTGAAATTAAGCCTTATTGTTTTCATCATGCTTCCTTTGTTATTATATGCTACACGTGTTTTTCAAAAAGTAATGAAAAAGGCTTTTGAAGAAGTTCGAACCGAAGTTTCTAACTTAAATTCCTTTGTTCAAGAGCGGTTAACAGGAATGAAGATTCTTCAGCTTTTCACGCGTGAAGATACCGAGTTCAAAAAGTTTAAAGCCATAAACGAGCGTCATAAAAAAGGATGGTTAAAAACCGTTTGGTATAACTCTATATTTTTCCCATTGGCAGATTTATCTGGTTCTATAGCAATGGGGTTAGTAGCATGGTATGGTGGCTTGCGTGTGGTTTTAGAGGCTAGTGATGTTTCGCAAGGTGATTTAATAGCCTTTATTATGTTTATTCCAATGTTGTTTAGACCATTACGCCAAATTGCGGATAAGTTTAATACGCTACAAATGGGTATGGTTGCTGCAAACCGCGTGTTTAAAGTATTAGATACTACTTCACAAATTGATGATCATGGTACACATATAGCCGAAGCGTTTAAAGGTAATATTAAGTTTGAAAACGTGTTTTTTAATTATGTTGAAGATGAAGCCGTACTAAAAGGTATTTCATTCGATGTAAAATCTGGAGATACCGTCGCTATTGTTGGAGCAACAGGAGCAGGGAAATCGACTATTATAAACTTGCTGAATCGTTTTTATGAAATTAAAGACGGCGTTATCTCTGTCGACGGTATAAATATAAAGGATGTAACCTTAGAATCTCTTCGAACTCAAATTGCTGTAGTTTTGCAAGATGTGTTTTTGTTTGCCGATACTATTTTAAATAATATCACTTTAAATAATCTAGAAATTACAGAAGAGCAAGTCCATCAAGCGGCTAAAGATATCGGTATTCATGATTTTATTATGTCTTTACCAAATGGCTATCATTATAACGTAAAAGAACGCGGTGTGATGCTTTCTTCTGGTCAACGTCAGCTTATTTCATTTTTACGTGCGTATGTCACTAATCCAAGTATTTTGGTTTTAGATGAAGCAACGTCGTCTGTCGATTCTTATTCAGAACAACTTATTCAAAATGCAACCGATAAGATCACTAAAGGAAGAACTTCAATTGTAATTGCCCATCGCTTAGCAACCGTTAAAAAGGCTGATAAAATTATTGTAATGGACGCTGGTAAAATTGTTGAGCAAGGCACGCACGCGGAACTTCTTAAAAAAGAAAATGGTTATTACAGGAACCTATATGAAGTTCAGTTTTTAAAGCAGGATGTGGCTTAATCTTTATTAGTTGATATTGTTTAGCTTACTAATTTTTTAGATAAAAAGCTGCGTAAAGTATGCCGAAAATTAATGCTATAATCATCGGAAAAAGGAAACTTATTACGGTGTATAAAATAGTTCTCAATATAGTCGATTTCCACGAAAACTCATATAACTTTTTGTAAACATAAGCCATATAAAACAAGGCTGGAATAGAAATTAATTGCGATGCGTTGTAGAAGTTTAATCCAAAAGGTAAGGTTATTAAAATAATGAAAAATGATATAATAAACCAGTGTGCCGAAGTATAGGTTATAATCACGAAATGTTCTGCAATATTATACTTTTTCGACTTTTTAAATACAAATCTTGAGATTAGGGAATATACAGGAATAGACACCAAAGTAATAACACTTTGATATTCTGTAATGAAATCCATAACACTGCTAATATCGAAACCTTCTGGTTGTTCAAGTCCTGCGCTGTATTGTAATAGTTCTGGGAAGAATTTCTTCAGAATAAAAAACTGAAGTCCCATAAGAGTTATCGATAACCCTAAATAAGAAATGACATTTACATATGTTTTTCTGAAGCCGTTAATATAGCTGTCAATAACCAAATCAGGCTTTCTAAATAAATCTATAAAAGTTTTAAAAAGCTTATTATCAATACTTAAAAACTGATTAAAAAAATCTACTATAAACGATTTTACAGTAAGTCGTTTAAAAGTTGTTTTTTCGCCACAAGCATTGCAGAATATACTTTCTGTAGAAATTAAATGGTTACAATTTCTACATTCCATATTAAGCTAGATCTTTTTTAATAATAGCACTAAGTTCATTATTATCTTTATAAACAACAAATTCACCATCTTTAAAATAAGAAATATGTCCGGTTTCTTCACTTACAGCAAGAGCTAAAGCATCGGTTTTTTCGGTAACTCCAATAGCAGCTCTATGACGTAGTCCGAAGCGTTGAGGAATATTTTTCTCATTATTTACAGGAAGAATAACTCGTGTCGCTTTTACGATATTATCATTTATAATAATGGCTCCATCGTGTAATGGGCTATTTTTAAAAAAGATACTTTCTATAATAGGTTGAGTTACTTTTATATTCATTTCATCTCCCGAAGCAGCAATGAAATCTAAATTATTGCTGCGTTCAAAAACAATTAAGGCGCCAGTTTTAGACATTGCCATTTTGTTACAAGCAGACAGTATAACATCAACATCTGTAGTGGTATTTGTTTCTGTTTTTAAGAATTTAAATTGTTGTAAAAATTTACGTCGACCATTAAAATTGGTAGAACCTACCATTAATAAAAATTTCCTTATTTCTGGCTGAAAGACGACAATTAAAGCAATAATTCCCACTTTCATAAAGCCGCCAAAAATACCATTAAGTAATTCCATTTGAAGGAATTCGGTAAGTTTCCAAACAAAATAAATGATAATAATTCCTATAAAAATATTGATGGCAACCGTGCCTCGTGTTAATTTATAAACGTAGTAGAGTAGCACTGCTACCAGAATTACATCAATAATATCAACAATTTTAAAGTTTAAGAGGTCATTAAAAATTTCCAATGGTAAAAGTGTTTTTGTAAATTTAGTAAATTAGAGTTAATTAAAAATAAATTCGTTGTTCGATATTTTAGTTTCTGTTAAATCTGCTTTTTCAATTAATGATTTATATGAAATATAATCTTGGAAATTCAAGGTTTCATCAAAATTTAAAAAGATAATTCCGTTTAAGGTATCGAGTTTTTTTAAGTTTATTAACAAGTTTTCTTTGGTTGAATTTGAAATATTAGATTTTAAGACACCATTCACAATTGTGATTTTGTTGTTTTTATCAAAATTTATGGTAATGGAATTCTGCGAGTCATTTATATTTGAAAGCTTCGATAAATAATTGGCACTTGTTTCTTCATGATAAACCGTTTCGGTAAACTCTATGAAACCTAAATTCTTTCGGCTTGTATCATTACAAGTATAATAGTTTTTTATACCTTCTTTTTTATGACCAGCACGTTTCTTTTTATTCTGAAGAAATTTTATCTGCGGAATAACTAATTTCAATGTTAAGCGTTTATCAACATTTACGAGCCAATTGGTTGTGCTAATTAGGTTTTGTCTATTTAATTCAATACTATCTTTTTCTAAATCATAAAAAAGATAGGCGGGAGAAATATCATCGATATCCGTGATTTTAGAATGATTAATTTCTGGTAACTGCAGTACTTTTTCATTTCCACAGGAAAAAAAACAAAATGTTATAAAAAGGATAAGTATATGTTTCATTTTAAGCATTCAAAGATTTAATAAGTTTAATAGTTTCCATAGCTTCCTTTACATCATGAACACGTAAAATAGAGGCGTTTTTTTGTAAAGCGACTGTATTTAAAACAGAAGTGCCATTTAAGGCTTCTTTAGCTGTATTATTCAGTGTTTTGTAAATCATAGATTTTCTAGATACACCAACAAGCAAAGGTTTTTCTAACATGTTGAATAATTCTAATTTATTCAATAATTCAAAATTTTGTTCCAAAGTTTTAGCAAAACCAAAACCAGGATCTACTATAACATCAACAATACCTAGTTGTTTTGTAGTCGCTAATCGTTCAGAAAAATAGAATAAAATATCTTTTATCAAATTATCATAATTGGTTTGTTTTTGCATGGTTTGTGGTGTGCCGCGCATATGCATCATAATATATGGCACATGTAAATTAGCAACTGTTTGCAACATATTGTTATCTAGCATTCCTGCTGAAATATCGTTGATTATTGCTGCACCAGCTTCAATAGATTGTTTAGCAACTTCACTTCTAAAGGTGTCAATGGAAATTAAGGTTTCTGGGAATTCATTCAAAAGAAGACCTACAATTGGTAAAATACGTTTTAACTCTTCTTTTTCACTAACATGGTCGGCATTTGGGCGAGAACTGTAAGCGCCAATGTCGATAAAAGTTGCACCTTCAGAAAGCATTTTTTCGGCATGTTTCAGTATAGATTTTTCATTTTTATGCTGTCCGCCATCGTAAAAAGAGTCGGGTGTTAAATTCAAAATACCCATCACTTTTGGCGATGATAAATCAATAAGTGTTCCTTTGCAATTAATGGTCATAACTTGTTATAATCTCAATATTTTCGATATTAAATATCAAACGTAAAACTTTAAAATTGTAACGTCAAACTTCCTCCTGAAAACTTTTGAATTTTGAACAATTTAAGCGAAATTTACACAAAATATAATTGATACATGCCAGATACTTCAAAACAATATGATGCCGTCATAAATACTTGTAAAAGTTTATTTATAAAAAAAATGAGCGATTACGGTAGTGCATGGCGCATATTACGTTTGCCTTCTTTAACCGATCAGATTTTTATTAAAGCACAACGTATTCGAAGTTTGCAGCAAAATGATGTTAGAAAGGTGGATGAAGGTGAGGTTAGTGAGTTTATTGGTATAATAAACTACTCGATTATGGCTCTTATTCAATTAGAACTAGGTGTAGTTGAGCAACCAGACTTATCTACAGAGGCGGCAACCGAATTGTACGAAAAGCATATTTCCATAACAAAAACTTTAATGGAAAATAAAAACCATGATTATGGGGAAGCTTGGCGAGATATGCGTGTGAGTAGTTTAACAGATTTAATTTTGCAGAAATTACTTCGTGTAAAACAAATTGAAGATAATAAAGGGAAGACTTTGGTTAGTGAGGGTATTGATGCTAATTATCAAGATATGATTAATTACGCCATTTTTGCGATGATTCATATAAATCAAGGAGAATAAATTTAAAAGAAAAATAAATTATTAAGTCTCGAGCTAAGACAATCTAAAGCTTAGAAGATAATTTTAATTCAATTAGAATAAAAAACAGTAAACACATAAAATCACTTTATCAAGGTGTATTATGTGAACCTTAAAATTGTAGTAAGCATGAAAATTTTAGTAAGCCTAAGCCGTATATTCGTTGGCGTTTTATTTATTATATCTGGATTTGTAAAGCTGGATGATCCGTTAGGGTTTTCGTATAAATTAGCAGAATATTTTAGCCCAGATGTTTTAAATCTTCCGTTTTTAGAACCATATGCTTTAATGGTTTCTGTTTTAGTTGTAGTGTTTGAAGTTGTTTTAGGTGTGTTTCTTCTCATTGGTTATAAACCAAAATTTACAGTTTGGAGTTTACTTTTAATGATTGTTTTCTTCTCATTTCTAACTTTCTATTCGGCGTATTTTGATAAAGTAAAAGATTGTGGGTGCTTTGGAGATGCTTTAAAATTAACACCATGGGGAACCTTTACAAAAGATATTGTATTGCTATTCTTTGTTCTTATCCTGTTTTTTGGAGTAAAACATATAAAACCGCTTTTCGGAAATTTAGGAACAACTGTTTTAGCATTACTAAGTTTTATTCTTAGTTTATGGTTTGGTTACCATGTGTTAATGCACTTACCTACAATCGACTTTAGGGCTTACAAAATAGGAGCAAACATTCAAGAAGGTATGAGTGTGCCCGAAGATGCAGCAAAACCAGTAACAGAATATTATTGGAAATTTAAAGTTAACGGCGAAGAAAAAATAATAACAACTAATGGCTCTTACCCAACGGTAGAAGGTGATTTTATAAGTGTTGACACAAAAGAAATTTCCGCAGGATATGAACCACCAATTTATGATTTTTCGATTGAATCTGAAGATGAAGATTTAACTACTAAATTCCTAAATGAAGATAATTTACTAATAGTCATATCTTATAATTTAGAAAGTATGGAGCGCGGTGGAGCAGTAAAGTTAAAAGCTCTGCAAGATGAAGCAAGAAGAAATGGCTATAAAATTATAGGTTTAACAGCTTCTGGTAATGATGTTAAGCAACGTATAAAAGAAGCTTATAATATAGATTTCGAGTTCTATTTATGTGATGAAAAAGCTCTTAAAACAGTAGTGCGTTCTAATCCAGGAATTATTGAGTTGGATAAAGGAACCATTAAACAAAAATTACATTGGAACGATTGGGACGATTTAAAACTGCCTAAAGTAGAAAGAGCTCCCGAACCAGTAAAAGTTGAAAATATCGCATATTTTATAGATGGAGATATGTCTACTAAAACAGAAGTAGAAGCTTTAGATACCGAAACTATAGAAGCGGTGAATGTCTTTAAAGAAAGTAATATAGAATTAGACTCTATAAATCAAGTCAATCATAGTGGTTTTACAAGTTTAGTAAAAGTAACTTTGAAAAAGTAATTTATTTAAATCAATATTTATCCAATAACCAATTTGAGCTACCTAATAAATAAAATTGCATACGCCATCCTTACGTTATTTGGAGTAGTAACTGTTATTTTCTTTTTATTTAATGTACTCCCTGGAGATCCAGCTCAAATGATGTTAGGGCAAAATGAAGATAGCGAGCAACTAGCCACAGTAAAGCACAAATATGGTTTCGATAAACCTTTAGGAACACAGTATTTATATTATTTAAACGATTTACTGCCTATATCTTTTCATTCAAATCAAAAAGAAGATTATACTTTTTTGCGACAAGGAAAATACTCTGCTAGCAAGCTATTTACTATTGGAAATACTACAACGGTTTTAAAATTTCCGTATCTACGAGAATCGTTTACAAAACAAGGTAAAAAAGTAAGCCAAGTACTGGGAGAAACTTTACCAAATACATTTGTTTTAGCTGTTTCGGCTATTATAATAGCTATAATTTTAGGGGTTATTTTGGGTATTGTCTCTGCGTTGTATAAAGACCAATGGCTAGATAAAATTATTCAGATATTTAGTACATTAGGTATGAGTGTGCCTTCGTTTTTTAGCGCCATTCTATTCGCTTGGTTTTTTGGGTTTGTGTTGCATAAATACACCCATTTAGAAATGACGGGCAGTCTTTATGAATTAGATGATTTTGGAGAAGCAATGCACATAAAATGGAAAAACTTAATACTTCCAGCCGTGGTTTTAGGTATCCGTCCGTTGGCGGTAGTTATTCAGCTTATGAGAAATTCTTTACTCGAAGTTTTTAACCAAGATTATATTAGAACAGCTCGGGCTAAAGGGCTTAGTGAATTTCAAATTATAAAAAAACATGCTGTTAAAAACGCATTAAACCCAGTCGTTACAGCAATATCTGGCTGGTTCGCTTCCATGCTAGCTGGTGCCGTTTTTGTAGAATATATTTTCGGTTGGAACGGACTCGGAAAAGAAATAGTAAACGCCTTAAATACACTAGATTTACCCGTTATTATGGGAGCTGTTTTAGTAATAGCCGTTTTATTTGTAATTATTAATATTTTTGTCGACTTAATTTATGTTTGGTTAGATCCAAAAGTCAAATTAAAATAAAATTTTATTCCGTGAAAACGGAAACATTTATAAACCCTTTTTTATGAACAAATTTAAATATATTTTCATTTTATTAATTAGCTTTTTAAGCTGTAAAGACGAACCAAAAGAATTTTCTACGGAAGCTTTAAATGACACTTTTATTACCTTAAATGGTACAGAGGCTACATTTCAAAGTATACTCGATAAACACAAAGGGAAAACCATTGTTATCGATATTTGGGCATCGTGGTGTAGTGACTGTATAAAAGGTATGCCTAAGGTTAAAGCGTTGCAAGCCAGTAATCCAGATCTAGCTTATGTGTTTTTATCTTTAGATAGAGAACAAGGCGCATGGAAACGTGGTATTGAAAAATATCAGGTTGTTGGTGATCATTATTTTATGGCAAACGGAAAAGATTGCGATTTCGCAGATTTTTTAAATATAAGTTGGATTCCTAGATATTTGGTGATTAATAAAGCTGGCGAAATCGTTGTATTTAATGTTATTGAAGCTGATGACGATAAGTTGCTAAAAGCTGTGAAAAATTGATTATTTTAGCAGGAGAAAACAACAATTATTAATTAATAAAATAGTCCTTTCCTTTTGGGAAGGTTAAATGGCAACCATGAGAAAAAACATTGTAGCAGGGAATTGGAAAATGAATAACGATTTAGCGCAAACAGAAGCGTTAATAACTGCTTTAAAAAAACAAACAACAACCTCTAATGCCGAAGTAATGGTAGCACCAACCTTTACCAATTTATTTCAGGCTTACGACGCTTTAAAAGATTCTAATATCGAAGTTATTGCACAAAATATGCATTTTGCAGAAAATGGAGCTTATACAGGTGAAATTAGCGCAAATATGTTAAAAAGTATTGGTGTTAATACCGTGATTTTAGGACATAGTGAACGTCGTGAGTATTTTAATGAAACCGATGAGTTGTTAGCTAAAAAAACAGATACAGCTTTAGCGAAAGGTATGCGTGTTATATTCTGTTTTGGTGAAGAATTGGCAGATAGAAAATCTGGAAATGAAGAAACAATTGTTGGTAACCAAATAAAGAATGCTTTATTTCATTTAGAAGCATCTGCTTTTCAAAGTATTGTATTGGCTTATGAACCTGTTTGGGCTATTGGAACAGGAGAAACTGCAAGTCCAGAGCAAGCTCAAGATATGCATGCATTTGTTAGAAAAACATTAGCCGATAAGTACGGGAATGATGTGGCCGATGAGGTTTCAATTCTTTACGGAGGAAGTGTTAAACCTGCAAATGCTGAAGAAATTTTCTCTAAACCAGACGTAGATGGTGGTTTAATTGGTGGAGCGGCACTTAATGCTGACGATTTTTTCGCAATTGTTAATGCATTTTAAGTAGATTAAAAGGGTTTTTTAAACCAATTTTTATATAAGTATAAAAAGGGTATTCCTTGAGTTTTTTATAATTCAAAGAATACCCTTTACTATTTGTTTTTAATTTTAGAAAGCTTGCCGTTGGCTATTAATTAAAATCAATGATTATGGAATTTTTAAAACTAGTTGCTTTTTTATAGTATCAATTACATTCGCACAATTACCTGTAAATTATATTACTTACTCTGCTGCTTTTAATGGATTTATCTGAATAACATCTGCCTTTAATATTTTTGCAAATCTATCGTCAGGATTATCTAAAATATACCAAATATGCTTTGTGGTTCCTTCTAAATGTTGACCTTCCTTTGTTTTACCTTTCCAATCGAATTCGACAGTCATTTCAAATTCATTTTCCATAATTTCTTTTACCGAAAAATTCTTAGGTTTATGTTCGCTGTTTTGTAATTGTTTAGGAGTTCCGTTTAGCCATTTTTCAAGCTTAGTAATTGTAGTTATTTTGCTTTCAGTAGAAAAATTTAAGATAAAATTGTCGGCCAATAATTCTTTAAAAGGATTAACATTTCCGTCTAGGTTTTCCATTAAAGCAATCCAATAATACATTAAAGATTTTGTTCTATTTGTTGGGTAAGCATCTTCAAAATCTTCTTCTGTAGCACCAACAGGAATAATTTCAATTCGCGTGAATTTTGGAAGAGAATCTGTGGTTCGTTCTAAACGTGCATCTTTATATTTTAACGCATAACTTTGCTTTTCTCCATTGGGTTTAATATTTTGATAGTGTAAATCTACTTCTAATCCTAAAGTATTATCACCTAGCAGTGATACATTAATGTTTTTAATATGGTGTGCGTTTTGCCAACCATCATAACCTTTTAGTCGTTCAGGATAAGCTGCAGTGCCTTTAATTTTGCCTGTTGGGTTTATCATGATAATATTTTCGTCTAGCATTTCTAGTTGATTGCTAATGCGCTTTTCGTTCATTGGGCGTTCATACAATTGGTACCATCTGTATAACTGTGCTTTTACTAAATGTTGGTTTTTTGTGGTGAGTTTTTTCATGATTATTTTTCTTTTATATAAAGATAAAATGAGCAGAAGCGGCTGGTGTTGCCATTTGACAACAAATGAATTTAATCTTAAATATATTTTGTGCCGTTATTTGATAAAGGCAGATATTTCGGTTAAATAATGTTTTGTATATTTCTCTCCAAAATTATCAATAGTAATAGCAAAAGCTAAATGTAAAATTAGAGCGGAGCATATTCCGAAGAACATTGATTTTTCACCTAAAAACGACATACCGAAAATTAGGATTACAATTAAAATTCCATAAATCAATTTCAGTTTAAAAAAAGATTTTAGAGCTTTTTGAGACTCTGCTAATTCTGTTTTTACGAAATTGGTTTCGTTGTTTTTATAAATAGATGTTTTATTTTCTATTTTTTGTTGGTAATTAAGGTAAGTAGGGAACATAGTAGCTATTTCTAATACACCGAGTACTATCAAGGTTATAGCAAAACTTTTATGATTGGCGAATGTTAGAAATAGAACACCTATGATTAAGGAAACTACACCAATTATTCCGGAGAATAAAAACAATGCTTTTTCACTTTTTAAAAATTCATTTAAAAGATCTTCCATGTTACTTTTATTTTAAAAAAATCGATATATTTTTTGCCACCAATTCTGGTACTTCCAGTTGTGGAGAGTGCGATGCGTTTTCTATTAGTTTTAATTCTGAATTTGTAATATGATCTCTATAATATTCGGCTACATTAAATTTTACCACCTTATCATGTTTTCCCCAAAGAATTAATGTAGGAGCCTTAATCTCACTTATTTCATCTTTTAAATCAAAATACGCACCGTTTTTTATTTGTGGAATAATGGTGTTATTTAAAAAATCACGACTGTCATTTATTTGCTCTATATATAGTTTTTTTACGGATCGAGGTATAATAGGGGTTTTATAAAAAACACGTGAAAGTACCTTGTCTAAATCTGCTTCATTCTGTAAAATTTTACCAAATCCGGTATAAACAATATGGTTGTCTAGTTTTACACCTGGTGCATTTACAAGAATTAGTGATTTTATCTGCGTAGGGTAAGCAATAGCGTAAGCCGCAGCAATATGGCCTCCCATGGAGTTTCCTGCTAAATTGAATCGGAGTATTCCTAAATCACTTAAAAAGGTGTTTAAAAATTTTACCTGTCCCTTAATACTTAAATCTAAAGATTTTTCTTTTTTGTTCTCTCCAGAAGCTAAAAGGTCTGGAAGTATTAAATAGTAGTTATCGGTTAAAAACTTAGCAGATTGTACAAAGCTGTTTTTATCATCTCCAAGACCGTGAAGCAATACTAATGTATCTTTAGCCAATATATTGTTGTTCGTGTAATAATGTATGTTATAACCATCTATTAGTATTGTTTTAGATATTAAATGAGCGGCATTGGCGTTTTGAGAATTCGAAAATTCGACTAACTTTTTAGGAATAAAGAAATAAATTAATGCAACTCCAAGAATTAAAAGACCTATGATACCAGCAATTAATTTTAATATTTTTTTCATAATAACATTTTGTATTTAATACGCTGTTGCAAATATCTATAGGATACAATTAGTAAGTGTTGCCATTTGACAACAAATGTTATTCTTTCGATATTTGTTTACGAATTCTGCTTAAAGAGAATTTTGTAATACCTAAAAAAGAAGCAATATGAGTTTGGGGTACTCTAGCAATAATGGATGGGTTTGTTTTTAGAAAACTTAAATAGGTAGATTTTGCATCTTGGTTTATTAATTGGCGTTGAAAATTAGTTTTTTTTAATAGTGTTTTAGAAGTAACTGTAGCAATTATAGAATTCCAATTGGTAATATTTTTACAGCATAAATCCCACGATTTTCTATCAATAATTAAAACATTGCAATTTGTTTCTGCTTTAATACATCCAGAACTCATTGAATATTCGTTAAAACTAGTCACATTGGTAACAAATTGATTTTCCGACATAAAATACGAAGTAATTTCATTTCCTAAATTGTCGTAAAAAAAGTATCGGAATACACCTTCAATAATAAAGCCAACTTCTTGTGCTATTTTACCAGATTGTAAAAACATATCGCCTGTTTTATATTCTTTTATCTTAACGAGATTTGTTAAATACTGCTTGTCTTCACTCGTTAGGGTACCGTAGTTTTCTAAGTATTTAACTAGTTGATTGATGTGCATTTTATTTTTTATAATTAATAAGAATTATTAAATAGAGTAAGGTAATAAGATATTGTAAATTCTATTTTAAACGAATTTAGCAAAAAAAGAAGAGAACTATTAATTTAATGAAATTACACGTAACTTTGCACTCTAAATAAGTTACATGTCAAACATCATTTATATCGGTTACTACTTTAAAGTAACCCCATTACAACCTGGAGTTGAAATTTTAATAGCAGAGCTTGGTTACGCAGGTTTCGAAAGTTTTGTAGAAAACGAAGACGGCGTTACCGCATACATCCAAAAAGAAGAATGGAATGCAGATATTTTAAACGATATTCAAATATTAGATTCTGATGAATTTGAGATTACTTTTGAATTCGATGAAATAGAACAAACCAATTGGAATGAAGAATGGGAAAAGAATTTTAACCCAATAATTGTTGATGATGCTTGTTCTGTTCGTGCACCATTTCATGAAAAACCAGATACAACTTACGATATTATTATTGAACCAAAAATGAGTTTTGGAACGGGACATCATGAAACGACACATATGATGATTCAGCATGTTTTGAAAAATGATTTGACTAATAAATCGGTTTTAGATATGGGTTGTGGTACAGGTGTTTTAGCAATCCTAGCCGAAATGAAAGGAGCTAAACCATTAGATGCTGTAGATTATGATAATTGGTGTTACCTAAATAGTTTAGAAAATGTAGAACGTAACAATTCTAAACATATTACGGTTATTGAAGGAGATGCCTCTGTTTTAAAAGATAAAAGCTACGATGTAATTATAGCAAACATTAACAGAAATATTTTACTTCAAGATATGGCTGTTTATGCATCTTGTTTAAACAAAAACGGTATGTTATTTTTAAGCGGATTTTATGCTGAAGATATCCCGTTAATAACAGCCGAATGTGAAAAATATTTGTTAAAATTTGAAGAAAAGTTGGAAAGAAACAATTGGGTATCGTTAAAATTTTTAAATTAGTAACATATTTAAATGTTAACTAAGTATTTTTCGTTAGGAAAAATATAAGAAAGACAAAGTATAAATTATGAGTACACAAGAAAAAACATTCGAAGAATTATTACTAGAAGAAGAAGTTTTAACTCAAAACGAGATTGTTTTACATAACGATGATGTAAATACTTTCGATCACGTTATTGATACATTAATTTATGCTTGTGAGCATACACCAGAACAAGCTGAACAATGTGCTATGCTAGTTCATTACAAAGGGAAATGTACAGTTAAAACAGGTTTGTATGACGAGCTGAAACCACGCTGTTCCATGCTTCTTGAAGCGGGATTAAGTGCCGAATTAGTATAAAGCTAAAAATAAATAATATTAAAAAAGACCTTTCATATACTTTATGTAAGGTCTTTTTATTTGCTATTAATATAATTCTCTTTATTTTACTTTTTTGTTTGTGCTTATTTTGAAAATACTATAAAGCGGGCAGAAGTTTATAAAACTGGTTATTAATAATATAAGGGCAACTGCCATTAAAATTAAAGCTAAAGTTCCCGAAATAATATTAAAATAGTATAGTAATGCAATGGCAATTCCCATAATTACTCTGATGCCTTTATCGGCAGTTCCTATATTTTTTTTCATTTTTTTCATTTTAAATTTTAGCTAAGTGATTATAGCGTAGTTGGGCAAACAAAATCTGTGGTTGGTAAATTAGAATTTTTAATAGCTCCAAAACCACCAGCAATATCAATTAAATTATTAAAACCACGTGCTTTTAAAATAGATGTTGCTATAACAGAGCGGTAACCACCAGCACAGTGAATATAGTATGTTTGGTTTTTATCAATGATGTTCATATTATCGTTTATAAAGTCTAACGCAAAATGTTTAACGTTATCTCCTTTTAGATGTTCCGATTGGTATTCGCCATCTTTTCTAACATCTAAAACCTGAATGTTTTGAGTATTAAAACGCTTAGAAAATTCATCAACAGAGATAGAGTCTATAGTTTCAATATCTTTTCCTGTAGCTTTCCAGCTTTCAATACCACCTTCTAAATAGCCTAATGTATTATCATAACCAACACGAGATAATCGAGTTACTGTTTCTTGTGCTTTTCCTTCTGGAACAACAAGTAGAATGGGTTGTTTTAAATCGGTAATTAATGCACCAACCCAAGGCGCAAATCCACCTTGAATACCAATAGATATAGAGTTCGGTATATGCCCGTTTATAAAATCTTGTTCATTTCTAACATCTAAAACCAAAGCATCTTCATTGTTTGCCATAGCTTCAAAAGCTTTGGGAGAAAGCGGGGTATCTCCTTTTTTCAAAATGGTTTCGAAATTATCATAGCCAGATTTATTCATCATGGCATTTTTTGCGAAATATTGTGGAGGAGGAGCAATGCCATCAAGAACTTCTTTTATAAATTCATCACGTGTCATATCGGCGCGTAAGGCATAATTAGTTTTTTTCTGGTCTCCTAAAATACCAACAGTTTCTTTGCTTAGGTTTTTTCCACAAGCCGAGCCTGCACCATGCGCTGGATATACAATAACATCATCGGCAAGAGGTATAATTTTGTTGCGAAGTGAGTCGAATAACATACCTGCTAAATCTTCTTTTGTTAAATCGGATTTTATTGCTAGGTCAGGACGGCCAACATCGCCTAAAAAAAGCGTGTCTCCTGAGAATATAGCATGATTTTTACCGTTTTCATCAATTAGTAAATAAGTTGAAGATTCTAAGGTATGTCCTGGAGTATGCAATACTTTTATTGTAAGGTCTCCAATTTTAAATGTTTCGTTATCTTTTGCGATATAAGCTTTATAGTCGGTTTCTGCATTTGGTCCAAACACGATAGTTGCTCCTGTTTTTTTGGCTAAATCAACATGACCAGAAACAAAATCTGCATGAAAATGTGTTTCGAAAATGTATTTTATTTTTGCGTTTTCTTTGTTTGCTTTATCAACGTATTGCTGCGTTTCGCGTAAAGGGTCTATAATGGCAACTTCGCCTTTAGACTCGATGTAATACGCACCTTGAGCTAAGCAACCTGTATATATTTGTTCTATTTTCATGTTGTAATATTTTTATTTCCTAATAAAAGGATTTTTTTCTATTTTTTTAGATTTCAATATATTAAAAGAAATCTAGATGTATTCTTGTTCAAAATTAATAAACTTTCATTTTTTGCTACGTCACAAATATTACATAAGCTATTTAAGCTCTTTGTACAGAATGTAGATGGCCATTAAGAGCACAAAAAAGCCAAAACTTTTTTTTAGTTTGCTTCCGCTAATAAATTTGGATAAATAGGAACCTAAAAGAATACCGAGAATAGATATAGCCGTAAAAGTTAATAGGAACGTCCATTCTATATCTAAGGTTTGCATATCGCCTGTAAAACCAATAAGCGAATTTATAGTTACAATAATTAAAGAGGTTCCTACGGCTTTTTTCATAGGGATGTTTGCCCAAAGCACTAAAGCTGGTACGTACAAGAATCCGCCACCTGCACCTATTAAACCTGTAATTGTACCAATGATTAGACCTTGAACAAAGGTTTTGTAGTAGGGTTGTTTGGTTGAACTAATGGTATCTTCTTGTTTTCCTTTTTTTATCATAGAAACCGAAGCGATAAGCATGATTATGGCAAAAAAGACCATGATACTCATTTCTTTTGTTATGATGAAATTGCCAACATTAAAAAGCGTTTCGGGAATATTTGGTACTAAGTAGCGACGTGATAAATACACGGCAATAAACGAAGGAAACGAAAAGGCTAGCCCGGTTTTTACATCGACTAAGCCTTCTCGAAATTTTTGTAAAGTTCCAACGAGAGAAGTTGTGCCTACAACAAATAATGAATATGCTGTAGCAACTACAGGATTGTAAGCTAATAAATAGACTAATAAAGGTACGGTTAATATAGAACCTCCTCCTCCAATTAAGCCTAGTACTAGACCAACAATAAGAGCACCTATGTAGCCTATAATTTGTGTTGTTTCCATTTAGTGTGGTAATTTGTTTTTTAAGATTCCGTAAAGAAATGTACCTATTATAGCTGCAGCAATAACTATTAGCATGCTAGAAACGCCTGTGCCTAAAAGAATATACATTGGGCCAGGACATGCACCAATAAGGGCCCAACCTAAACCAAAAATGATTCCACCAATAATATAATTTGTAAAGCCATCTGCCTTTTTTGGGACATAAATATCTGCACCTTTTAAACTTTTTATATGTCCTCTTTTAGAAATTTGTAAGAATAGGATACCGCACGCAACAGCTGTACCTATGATGCCGTACATGTGAAAGGATTGAAAACGAAACATTTCGTAAATACGATACCATGAAACGGCTTCGGATTTCACTAAAATAATACCAAAAAGGATACCGACCAATAAGAATTTTATAAATTTCATAGTTAGAATATTAATGGTAAAATTAGGTTCGTCATAATTAATCCTCCAATAAAAAAGCCTATTACCGCAATTAATGATGGTTTTTGTAAGCTGCTAAGTCCTGTTATGGCATGGCCAGATGTGCATCCGCCAGCGTATCGTGTTCCAAAACCTACGAGTATACCGCCAATGATTAATATTATTAATGTTTTTGGAGATTTTAAGGCTTCGATACTAAAAAGCTCGTTTGGTAAAAGTGATGCGCCTGCGTTTTGGAAGCCCATATTTTGAAGTTCGGTAACGGTTTTTGGATTTAAATCCATTAGATTATCGTTAGATAGATAGTGGGTGGCTAGGAAACCGCCAATTATGGCGCCTAAAACTACGGTTAGGTTCCATAGTTGATCTTTCCATTTAAATTTGAAAAAATCGGAAAATTTACCTGCTCCACCAATGGCACAAAGTGTGCGTAGATTTGATGACATTCCGAAGTTTTTTCCGAAATAGAGTAGTAGCGCCATAACTAAGGCTATTAAAGGACCCGATACATACCATGGCCAAGGATTTAATAGTATTTGCATTTTTTATATTTAGAACAAAGATATGGCCTTGGTTCGGGATGTTTTGTAATAAATGTTACTTTGAATTGCGTAATGGTTTAAATGGTTTTGAGGCAGGGTGTTAAGTGGGGTTTTCTATGAAAAGGATGTAGGTAGTTCTTTTCTTTGAATTGAGGTGTTTTGTGGGCGGTTTTGCCCGCGCTAGGGATAGTAGTGGAAAGCCCACAGCAGGCCCAATGGTAATTGGGCGTGTGAGGACTTGTAGCGGATAGCCCGACCCTTTTCGGGTAGCGCCCAAAGTTTTTAAAGGACTTCTATTTTGTTACGACTTAGTTTTATTTTGTTTTCATTTTCGAGCTGTTTTAGGAGTCGAGAAATTACGACACGCGAGGTGTGAAGGTCTTCGGCGATGTCTAGGTGTTTTACTATTATTGTTTTGGTGCCACTGAGGTTGGCTTTGTTGAGGAGGTAATTGTGGAGGCGTTGGTCCATTTTTAGAAAGGCGAGGTTGTCTATGGTTTCGAGCATTTCGTTGAAGCGTGATTGGTAGCTTTCGAGGATGAAATTTCTCCAACTGTGGTTAGTATGGAACCAGGTTTGCATGTTTTCTACGGGGATGAGAACGAGGCTAGAGTCGGTTTCGGCTACAGCGCGTATTTTGCTTTTTGTAGTGCCCATGCAGCAGGTAAGCGACATGGTGCAGGTTTCTCCGGTTTCTAGAAAATATATGAGAAGGTCGTTGCCATTGGCATCTTCGCGGAGTATTTTTATGTTGCCACTTAGGAGTAACGGGATGTATTGGAGGGTTTGATTGATGTCTATTATGATGTCGTCTTTTTGGAAGGTTTTAAAGAGACCGACTTTTAAGATTTCCTTTAAAATATCTTGGTCTAGGATGTCTCTGAATTTTTCTTGTAATAGTGCTTTTGCCATATTCAAAAATAAACATAAAAAACTTGAAAAAAAATTTGGTTATGTTTTAATAAAGTATGTATATTTGCACCCACGTAAAAACGGCCTCGTGGCGCAACTGAATAGCGCACTTGATTACGGCTCAAGAGGTTACTGGTTTGAATCCAGTCGAGGTCACTACTGATAATAAAGCTTCCAAGAGATTGGGAGCTTTTTTTATTTCTTGTTTGCAGAAAATTTGCAGAAAATCTAAGATTAAGCCATTCATATTTGATGGCAGATTACTTAAGGAATAAAACCACACTCATAAGGAATTTATAAATGTGGTCTTTTTATGTAGTATTGGTATTGATCTATAATAGAATCTAAATAGTATCCAAACCTAATTCTTCTAAATATCCATTATGTTCTTTTAATGCTTTTGCTGATTTCTTTTCTATATCAACCAGTTTTTCATTCACTTCTTTTAAATCAATCTTAATTTCTGCTTTAGCTGTACTTACATAACGTGATATATTTAGATTGAAATCATTTTTTTCAATTTCTGCCATTGATACTCTACGAGCATAACGCTCTACAGGTTTCTCTGGTCGATTCATATAGGTATCAACTATTTTCTTAATGTCATTAGGTTCTTTGACATCTATAACACCGTCTACTTTTCCATCACGTAAAATGTTTTGTCGTTTCTCTTTTTTATAATGCTCACTTGCATTTATAAATAAAACATCATCGTCTTTTTTACATTTTTTTAATATTAATATGCATACTGGAATACCCGTTGAAAAGAATAGATTTGAAGGTAAACCAATTACTGTATCTATATTACCATCTTTCAACAATTTTTCTCTTATACGTTGTTCTGCACCTCCTCTAAATAAAACACCGTGTGGTAAAATAATAGCCATAGTACCTTCATCACTTAAAAAGTGTAAACCGTGTAATAAGAAAGCAAAATCTGCTGCTGATTTAGGTGCTAAACCATAATTCTTAAAACGGAAATTTTCACCCATTGCTTCAGATGCATCCCAACGTAAACTAAATGGTGGATTTGCTACAATAGCATCAAAGGTTGTTTTTTTAGCTGGATTCATTTCATTTAATAAATCCCATTCGTTTTTTAAAGTATCTCCGTGAAATATTTCAAATTCTGAATCTTTTACACCGTGTAACAACATATTCATACGTGCTAAGTTGTATGTTGTTATGTTTTTTTCTTGACCGTAAATTCTGCTTATTGTTCCTCCTCCTGGTTGTTTTTCAATTTTATCTTTTACATTTAAAAGCAAAGAACCTGAACCACAAGCAAAATCTAAAACTCTATTTAATTTTTTCTTTTTACCTGCTTTAGGGTTTTGACTATCTAAGGTTACAATTTCTGATAAGATTGTAGACAGTTGTTGTGGTGTATAAAACTCTCCTGCTTTTTTACCAGAACCTGCTGCAAATTCACCAATTAAATACTCGTATGCATCACCAAGCGTGTCGCTATCGGTTGAAAATTCTGCAATGCCATCTGATATTTTCTTAATAATGGTACATAGCTTTTTATTCCTGTCGGTGTAGGTTTTACCTAGTTTTTCTGAATCTAGATTTATTTCTGAGAATAAGCCTTTAAAAGAACTGTCAAACGAATCATTTTCGATATGTTTAAATCCATCTTGAAGGTCGCTTAATAAATCTGTATGTTGTGTACGTGCCAATTCTGATATACTGCCCCATAAATATTTTGGTTCGATAACATAATGCACTTTTCTACGCATTTGTTTTTCAAATGGTTCTATATCATTTGGATTAGCTTCATACCAAACTGAAAGGGGTGTACGATTATCTTCTTTGTCTAATTTAGGATAATCTGAACCTAATTCTTTTTTTACAGAACCCTCATAATTATCTGATAAGTAACGTAAAAATAGAAATGATAGCATATAATCACGAAAATCATCTGCATTCATTGCACCTCTTAAATCGTTAGCTATATCCCAAAGTGCTTTTCCTAATTCTTCTTGTTTTTGTTTTGCTGTCATAATTAATTTGATTCTACTGTAAGGGCAGGTATTATTTCAGGGTTAAACTGATAGTTTGTAATAAAGTCATTAAATATTTGTTTGAAATATTGCTTATTTTCTGGTAACATCTCTCTTGGTTCATATAACGAATAGTTACCGTGACTTAATATATTCACCATTCTTGTGTAAAGAACTTTATCTTCATCATCTTCTAATGGCTTAATACAATCAGAAAAGAATTTAAAGCCATGAAATGAAGCCGTTTTTTCTAATACACTTCTAAGTATATTAAAATGATATGTATATAAAACATTTGTTTCAACTGCATTATGCAAGTCTTTTATTAATGAAACGTGATGAAAAAAAGGTGTGTCTGATGTATTAGTTAACGTATAATTGGCATCGCCTAGTTTACTCAAAAAATATTTGTTGGTATTTTTTAGCTCGTTACACATCACATTAAAAAATAAAGTGTGATGAGAAGAAATAATTGTTTTAACATTATTTCCTTCCTTTTTCAACATTTGAGCTAAATGACTTGCAACAGCTATAGTATTATTGTCATCTAATGATGATATAGGATCATCGATATAAATATATTTTACCCAATTATAATTTTCTTCTCCATCAATTGCTAATTGGCAAATAGCTAGAAAAAAGCACCAAATAAAAATATTTTCTTCACCTCTTGACACTTTAATAAAATCAATATTTTCAGTTGTATCATCAACTAACTCTTCTCGTATAAATTTAACCGCCCAATATAAATTATCATCATTTTCGTCTACTTTTTCGTAATCAAATAGAGTTAAAAAATTAAAGTCTGCATATCGATTTAGCAAAGCACGTATCTTATTGTCAATATCTAAAGTTTCAATTAGTCTTTTGCCGTCAGAACTTGAAACATCTCTACTACCAAAAAACTCTGAATCCTTATTTAAAAGTAAAACTCTTTGTTCATCGTTATCTAAGTCATTATCCCAAGTAAATAAATCTTCTGTAAACGCATTAAAGTATAAAGTGTCAGCATTACCATTTTGTTTAGCCTCGTCTTTAAAGCTCATTGATAATCTGGTTTTCCCTGTACCATTATAAGCAAAAAGTAAAAAGTATTTATTTTCTAACGTTCTAATATATTTACTTATTTCTTCTAAAGCTTCAAAAGGTAAAAAACCAACTGACTTAAGCATAAAAACAACATTAGCTATCTCTTCTTCACTTAAACCATCTTTTAAATTATAAACTAGCTCTTGATTATCATAGAGATATTTATCATCAAAAATCACTTTATAGAAACGTTCAAATTCTTTTTTATTTGGCTTATTCAATACTTTTTTTTGATAAGCTTCTTTTTCTATTCTTTGTATTATTTCCATACTCATACCGCTAGCTCATTTACATTAGGAAACAACTTCTGCATCAAGCCTTTTTTATGCTTTTTTAAGGTTTTTATTTTTATTTTTTGTGCTTCTATTAAATCATCTGCACTAGATAAGCAACTAGCTATTTTTTGTTGCTCTTTAGGGGCTTTAGGTTTTAAGAATGGAAATGATAAAACCGTATCTTTTCTAAGATTAGTTTGTTTAACACCATCATCAAAAGCTAAGAAATACGAGTTTCTATTTTGAATATAGAACAGAAATTTGTTATCAATATCAGTTGGTGTAATTTTACAAATACGTTGATTTACTGTATACGTATCTTCTTTATCTACATAAAAACATTTTGCTATTGCTTTACCGTTTGGAATATCGCTTAACACCATTAAAATATCACCTACATTTGCTTTTAAGTTTGCAGAATCTGTAAACTTTACAACTCTACCCTCTGTTGAAATAAACTTTGAGTTTACTACTTTATATTTTCCAGTTGCAGAAATTTCTTTTTCGTGAGCTTTACCGTTTTCATAATAAGATACATCACCTAAAGTAGCTTCTTCCCAATCTCCATCATTTATAAATTCTAGGAAACGAAATTGTGGTTTGGTTTCTCCTTTAGCAGGAAATAACTGTTGTAATAAACCTTTTTTATGGTCTTTTAAATTTACTAGTTTTTCTGTTTCTGCTGTTATTAGACTATCTAATGCCGATAGGCAATTAGCTATTTTTTGTTGTTCTTTTAGTGATGGAAATGGTATTGGCATTACAGAAAGAGAACCAGCGTTTACATTTTTTTGACCGCCACCTATTTTTGTTGCCTCAAAAAACGCTTGACCTTGTTCTGAATTAATATAATAACATAGGAAAAAAGAGTTTATAAGTTTGTTTTTAGGTCTAGTGATTAAAGTAGTAAAACTTTGTGCTCCCTTATACTCTGATGGAACAACAGAAGTTGTTCCTGGATAACCTGTTCTTGCTGTGAGTAAATCACCTCCCTTTAACCTTTTGTTCTTGTGAGCTTTTTCATAGTCTTCATCAATATAAAGTATATTCGATACATCAAGACCCTCATCTTTTATGTTTTGATTTCTAAATAAAATAACCCCACTATCTCTATATGCGTGAGTAGCCGCACTAGCAATACCAACCATAACTCTATGAGATAAGTTTTGAAGTTCATCAAAACCCCATTTTTCATTAAACTCAGGAAAGCGTAATTTGGACACTATTTGTATTTCTTTATTCATAAGCGTTTAATCCTACTATTTCACGCCCTAAAGCTATTTTATTTAATAATGGTACTAAGTCTTCCATTAATGCTAATTCTTTTACTCTACGATCTTTCCAACCTAACTCTAAAGGTTCTAATAAATCAGTTAGTTTTTCTCCATCAAAAATCATACGGTTCATAATCTCATATATAAAAGCATTTAGACTGTCTTCTGTAAGGCTGTGTTTATCTGCAATATCTTGTATTTCTTTTGCAGATATTTCATCTTTAAATTTTTGATAACCTAAGCGTATTTCTTTTTCATTTAAGGCATTACCGACTTCTAAAGTATTTATGTAAGCAATGATACCTTCACGCTCGTCCATTAAATTGGAACTAGAGCCTAATAAATTTATTAATTCCTCACGTGTCATTTTATGCTTAGATGGTTTGTCTTGCGTGTATTTTGCTATTAAACCAATTATATAATCATAATCTATTACAGCAGAAGAAAATAATACAAATTCAAAATCTAATTGCTGTACATCTTCTGATGCTTTGTTACCTTTTTTACTTTGTTCTGCTTGTAAACGTTTTGCTGTATCTATATAAACCGATTTAAAGGAACGTAAATCATCCTCTGGTAATAACGCTTCAATTGTTTCGGTTTGTTTTTCTTGTAAGTCAGTATATTGGTCTAATTGTGTTTTATAACGTTGTACTTCTTTAAATGCATTTATAAAACCTGCACGTGCTTCATCTCCTTTTAAATTGCTTACTTCTGAAGGCGAACAGTCTAAACCTTTAGCCTGCATAAATTGGTTTAATTTAACAACTGCATCTTTATATTTAGCAATTACTTTAGGTGCTGCATCTACTAACCAAATTTCTTTAGCCTTTTCTATTTTAGCACCAGAGAAACGAATCATTGCTTTATTTACTTCCTCTTCCTGGTCTCTAAATACTAAAATATTACCATAAGGTTTAGTATCGTTTATAACTCTATTGGTACGAGAATAGGCTTGTATTAAACCGTGATACTTCAAGTTTTTATCAACATATAATGTATTTAAATACTTAGAATCAAAACCAGTTAATAACATATCTACCACTATCATCACATCAATTTTATTTTTGTGAGCATAATCTGCATTTGTATATTTTTGGTCTTTTATACGTTGCTGAACATCTTGATAGTATAAATCAAAATCGTTTATTCTATGATTTGTATTGTATTGAGTGTTATAGTCTGCAATAATAGTATTTAATGCTTCTTTCTTTTTATTTGGTTCTACTGTATTATCAGCTTTTTCTTGTGGTAAATCCTCTTGTATTTGTTGTATGTCTTTATTACCCTCAGCAGGCGGTGAAAATACACACGCTATTTGTAAAGGTTTATAATCTTCATTCTCCTTTACTTTCTCTGCTTGTAGCTTTTTAAAGGTTTCATAATATTGAATAGCATCATTTATAGAAGCTGTAGCAAATACCGCATTAAAACGTTTGTAATGTGTTGCTTTATCGTGTTTATCTATTATGGCTTTTGCTACTGCTAACTTGTGCAAATCATCACCTACTGTTACTTTTTCTTCTGGTTTAAAATAGTCAATATGAAAACGTAATACATTTTTATCTTCTATTGCGTTTGTAATGGTATATGCGTGTAATTCTTTTTGAAAAACATCTTCTGTAGTTTTATAAGATGCAGTTTCTCCTTCAATTGTTTTATAGCTTGAATTTTCTTCAAAAATAGGTGTTCCTGTAAAACCGAATAGTTGTGCTTTAGGAAAGAACTCTACAATAGCTTTATGGTTTTCTCCAAACTGTGAACGGTGACACTCATCAAAAATAAAAACTACTCGCTTGTTTTTTAATGGCTCTAAATGTTCTATATAGTTTTTATCGTTTTTAGTATCTAACGCTAAACCTAATTTTTGAATAGTTGTTACAATTACCTTATCTGCATAATCTGTAGAAAGCATTCTTTTTACCAATGTTTTTGTATTGGTATTTTCTTCTACACTACCTTCTTGAAATTTATTAAATTCTTCTCTTGTTTGTCTATCTAAATCTTTTCTATCTACGACAAATAAACATTTTTCAATATCATCATTATCTTTTAAAAGTGTAGAAGCCTTAAAAGAAGTTAGTGTTTTTCCACTTCCTGTAGTGTGCCATATATATCCGTTTCCTCTATCTTGTTCTATACAATCTACAATAGCCTTTACTGCATAAATTTGATATGGACGCATTACCAATATCTTTTGCTCAGTTTCTACTAACACCATATAGCGACTAATCATTTCACCTAAGGTACACTTGGATAAAAATTTATCGGTAAACTCTTCTAAACCATCTATTTTAGAATTGTTTTTCCTTGCTAATTTATATACAGGTAAGAATTGTTCATCAGCATTAAAAGCAAAGTGTTTGTTATTGTTATTAGAGAAGTAAAAAGTCCTAGATTGATTACTAACAATAAATAACTGCATAAAGCACATTAACGAATTGGTATATCCGTTACCTATATCATTTTTATAGTTTACTATTTGTTGCATAGCACGATTAGGACTAATTTCTAAGGTTTTTAGCTCTATTTGTACAACTGGCACTCCGTTAATTAATAAAATAACATCATATCTATGATTGCTATTTTCTGTATTCATTCGAAGTTGGTTAATTACCTCAAAATCATTCTTACACCAATCTTTTATATTAACTAATGTGTAATGTAATGGCGTATCATCTTCTCTAATAAATGTATTTCTTTTTCTTAAATGATTAGAAGATTTAAATACATCTGGATTTATAATTTCAGTTAATAACTTATCAAATTCAGCATCAGTTAATTTCACTCTATTCAATGCTTCAAACTTCTGTCTGAAATTCAATTCTAAAGCACTCTTTGTTCTAATATCTTTACGATACGTATATTTTAAATCTGATAATCTTTCGATTAATTCTTCTTCTATTTGTTGTTCTTTGGTCATTAATTTTATATCGAGATATTGAACTGTTAAAAATATAAATATATTTTGGTTTAGTGTTACTGTTTACCTCATTTACTTTTTATAAATTTTTTGAGTTGCGTTACAATTTGTAAAACACACAAATAGGTGTTGTTTGTTGCAAAGATTCGCTGAAGTACAGGTGTTCGATGGATTAATAGTAAACATTGAAGAAACAAACTGTCAACATGCATTTAGTTTAAATTGTTGCTCGATAGTTGCTTTTGTGTTTTTACCGTAAATGCCAGCTAGCATGGCGTTACAGTAATTACTCAACAAATCAACCTAGATTTTCAAACAATTCTTTTGTAAAAGTATAATGACGTCCTTTATGCATGCTTTCTTCTACAATAGGCTTGTTTGCTATAGATAAAGACATGTGATGCTTTATATATGTACTGTTTTTAGGTTCTAATTTATATATACTTCTTATAAGTTCTGAAACTTTGAAAGAGCTTGTTCTAATGTTGTTTTTACTTAGTTTTTCAACCAAATCGCCAATAGAATATTTTAATTCTTCGGTATCAAACTGTAAAAACTCATCGGATATAATTTGCTCTAATTCTTTGTTGATAAAAGTTTTATTGCCATTCATTAATACCGCTAAAGCACTTGTATAGATCTGCTCTTTGGTGAACCACATTCTTGTTTTTCTAGGACATGATATTGTTCTGGTTTTAATGTGGTTAATGAAATAAGGTAATTCTTTTTTTAATGACTCTAAAAGATTTGGATCGTCTTTGGATAAATCAAAGGGAATTATTTTACGGACCCAATATCTTATTTCAGAATTGTCGATATAAACAAAGTTTTCTTCATTATTTGAGCATAATATAAATTTTCCAAAAAAACCACCTTCGATTTTATCTTTGCCTTTAGCTTCACTTTTGTAAGTTTTGGCAGTAGCTAAGTTTTTTAATCGTTCGCTATCTTCTCTTCTGTCTAGTAATACTTCATCGACGGCAATAATTAGTTTTGATGCCCAATCCGAATTAAATCGACTTCGAAAGTCTTCATTATTATTGATGGTCATATTGTTTTGGAATATTAATTTCACCCAATTAATAAAAGTGGTTTTCCCTGTATTACGCTCATTACTAACAAGACATAAAATTGGTAATACTTGTGTCGGATTTTCCCATAAAATACTGAAGTAATCCAAGCCTATTTGATATTGTTCACCAAAAATATGCTTTAAGAATTTTTCTGTGTTTGGAAAAAGACCATTGCTTATATTGTGCTCTAGCTTTTCATATTTATTATAAAAACCATTTATACCAGATTGGTAGTTATTATGTGACGGTATCAAACAAAAACCATCATACTTTGGAATATTCTTTAGATATTCTTTATCATAATCCATGCCTATTTCCTGCTTTGACCATGGAACAAGCATTTTTATTGTGTCGGTGCTGTTTAATGGCATTTCTACTATTTTATAGTAAGTAGTGCCAATTCTTAAATATTTCTTTTCCATGATTATACATTTACGGTTAAACAGCCTAAACGACTTGAGTCAATTTCTTTATATTTTTTAGTAAATAAAATATTTACTACCACACCATTAATGGATGCGTCCGTTTTGCATATTTCCACGATGTCTTTTTCTATTTGTTGAAGTGGTAACCTTGGATTATACGTTAGTTTTTTAATTATAAAATCAATTTTTAAAATCAAATTATTTATCATCGCTAATGAAAAAGGGTGATCACTTTTTATTGTGTTTATTTTGTATAGTTCTAATCGAAGAGCTTCTAACTCGCTTAAACCAATTGGTCCGTATGTGGTATTTTCTAATATGTTTTTCATTTTTTTATTTGTAAGTTATTATTTGTCTGTATGTGTCAAAGTAAGGTCTAGAGCCATTTTCTGCTGGAGGCATATTTTTAACTAAAAATGTTTTGTGTGAACCATTATTTAAAAGGTTTTTAATATCTCCTTTTGTCGCAGGCATGTTTTCTTCTTTTGTTAGTATTTGGGTTACTAAATTAGTAGCAAAAGTACCTACGGCTGCATTGCCAACACCTGCCCAACTCATTTTGTCTTTTGTTGTTGGAGTTTTTTCTTTTTTTGTTTTGAGTAAATTAGTTTTAGCTTTTTTTCTTTGATTAAAAGCATTTACTCTGCAACTATTGCAACAGTACTTCTGCTTAAACCTTCTTCTAGGGGTGTATTCTACACCACAATAGTTACAATTGTATGTATATCTGTCCATTGCTCGTTATTTTAACGTTAGACTAACGATTACTGAAATCGAATTTTTGGAAAACCTTGTGTTTTTACTGCCCATTATTTAGAAAATTTTCTCTTGTTGGACAATAAGGTATCGGTATCAATACCAACTTGAATAATAGTTTTTTGTTTTCCTTGTTTAATCCAACCTATTATTTCGGACTTGAAGAAGAATAAACGACCATTTTTTTTATGGTATGGGATTTTGTTTTTTTGACAATACCCGTAAAGTGTAGGTTTGGTGTAACCAGTTAGTTTTTCTATTTCATCAATAGAAACAGGATAATCATTTTCTTTTTGTATTTCTGCCTTTTGGAGGAAAAAGGCTTTTAATTCTTTGATGTCTTTTTTTACCTCTGCAACGTCTTGTTGCGTTTGTTCAAATGCTATCATTGTAATATGTTTTGATTAATATTAAACAATGATAGTAGTTTGTTGTGTGTTAGGGAATTAGATAGATTTAAGGGTCGTTAATTTAGAGTTAAGAGAACCTTATTTAGACTTATGGAGCTTAATTGTAATTATTTTGTTGCTTGTTTTGTGGAACTTTTCATGATCTATTAGGTTAAATCCATAAAAACTATTGTTCATAATATTGAAGTATTTTTCCTTTAGATTTTTGTTGTTTTTCTCAAATTTAGAACATTCAGTTAGGAAGTTTTGAAATACGCTTCGTATGTCGATTTTATCTCTACTAAACTCAACGTCAAAGTTTTGTTTAATAGGTTTGCAGTCCACAAAGGTTGCTTTAATAAATATGATTAATTTTTCTTCATTCAGGTAAAATTTTTGTTTTGAGTTTATTACCTGTGTAAGTATTTTGAAATAATTATAAACTTGCTCAATACTTAATCTAGGAATTAAATTATTATTGAGTTTAAACAAAACATCCTGATCGATACTGTTTGAAGGAGGGGGAGATAAAAGTTCAATTTCTCTCTTTTTATTATAATACTTTAATTGTTTTTTTAAGAATTTTAATTGAGGTTTAACAAAATCAAATACAATTCTGTTTGTTGATGTTGCGATAATTATGTGGGTTTCTAATTCTTCAATTATCTGGTTTATTTTTGTTATTGCTGTGTGAGTTTCCATTTCAACAAAAGACTCACGTAGTAGTAATAAAGCATTGGTTAACAATGTGTTGTCAAGTGTTTCGGTATTAAAGTTTGATTTTCCTTCGTTATATTCAAAATTTTCAAAAAAATTGTTTGTTAATGACTTTACTAATTCTTTTGATTTGAATAAGTGCTTATTATTTTCAATAAAACCAACGTAAAGAGTGATAAGTATTAAAAACTCATCATTTACTGCTGAAAAATAGTTTTGACATGCCTTGTCTTCAGTAAGTTCACTATCCCCTTTGCATACTTTACACTTGTCTTTTACTTCTTTTGGTATTGATGAGTGAAATTTTTGGTAAATAGATTTTGTCCATTCATCATATAATGTGTCCTCAATTAAATATTTTTTAATTAAGTTAATATTTTTTTCAATCTCTTTTCCTATATCAATTTTTTTTAAAATATCGTCGGTTTGATTCTTGAGTTCAGGCATTGAAAGACTAAAACTATTATCTAATTTTTTTAGCATTATTTAAAGTTTAAAAATCCATTATTGAGTTAGCAAATTCTTTTTTAGCTTCATCTTCAAAACCCGCAAAATAATTTTTAGTTACGCTTAGGTCACTATGATTTAAAGCTTCACTAATAAACTCCATACTTGCGCCTTTACGTAATGAATTAGTTGCGAAGCTGTGTCTGGCATAGTAAAAGCTTATGTCTTTTGGTAAATCGTTTGCAATGGCTATTCTTTTAATATGATCATTAACATAACGTGTAAAGTTTTTTATCTTTTTGTGCTGTTCTAAACTATCGTCAAGGTTGTCAATAATATCAAAAACAAAGCCTTTTTTGTTTTTATTTCCATATTTGGTAATAATGCCTTTTGTGAAGTCTGTTAGGTAAATTATGATTTTAGTTTTTTCAGCTGTTTTGTCAAAAGTTTTTGCTCTGTAATAAGTGAATTGGTCATCTTTAATATCGGAATATTTTAAAAGGGCAATATCTTTTGGATTCATGCCGTTACAAGCAAAACTAAAAAACCAAAAATCTCTAGATTTGGTTTCATTGAAAGTCGTAGCTTTAGCTTCAAATAGATTCTTAAGTTGATTTGAGTTTAATGCTTTTTTTACTTTTTTAGTCCTTGGTACTTTGTATTTGTTTTTGCCGAATGGGTAATGTTCGTTATTAAGGTCGTTTACCTCAATAGCATTGTTAAAAATAACTCGTAAGGTTCTAGTGTAAATAGATACAGTTGTGTAGCTTTTACCTAAATCCAGCATGTGTTTTTCGTAATCTTTTAACCAGTCTATATTAATATCTTGAAACCTAAGTTTTTCGACAGGACATTTTTTGATTTCTTTGCTGAAATTACCTAAAGAGTTTAGAGTGTATTTAAAACTTTCAGCAGTATTTATTTTATTGTTTTTAATGTTTTTTTCAATGGCGAGATTAAAATGATATAGTACATTGTTTTTATCTGATGTCTTTCTGAACAGTTTAAATTCAAATTTTTGAAAATCAAAAACGTCCATTGTCTTTGCTTCATCATTAGCTCTATTCTCTATGGCTTGGAGTTTTAAACGTAAGTCTTTATTAGATCCTCTAAGATTTTTGTTTTTTGGGTTTAACCAAATATCTTTATAATTTTTTTCTGACAAGTCAATGTCTAAGCTGTACCATTTTTCTTTTTTGCTTGCTTTGCCGTAAACACGAAGTTTTACTGGGAACATTCCAGTATCCTTTATTCTTCGAGTATCTAAGCGTATAGAGATGTTGTAACTCATAACATAATTGTTTCTGCAAATATATGTTATTTGCAGACTGTTTGCAGAAAAATTTACATAATAAACCAATAACAGTTATTAATAGATATTAGTTTGTGTTAGTTATAGTATTGATAATCATATTGTTTATGTAGTAAAGGGGGAGTTGTCGTGTGTAGTGTTTATTGATTACGGCTCAAGAGGTTACTGGTTTGAATCCAGTCGAGGTCACTAAAAGCTGTTTCAAACAGCATCAAAACCACGTAATTCTTATGAATTACGTGGTTTTCTGGTTTTTAGAGCAACATTTAAAATGATACCATTTGCTTTAATATGTCAGTTATCCGTCAGTTAATTTTCAAAGTGTCAGTTTAACTGACGCTTTCATAAAAAACGCTGAATGTATTGCTATAGTTGATTTGACTTTCGTCAAGACGATTTGTTTAATCTTAAAGACGACAACTATGCGGTCAACACACACATTTTCAATTCTCTTTTGGGGAGACCAAAAGAACGCCATTAATGGCGATGTATTAATCTATGCTCGAGTTACTGTAGATCAAAAACGATCTAACATTAGCTTAAAAAGACGCGTACCTCTAAGCCTATGGGACCCTAAAAAGAAAAGACTTAGAGGGAACTCAAAAGAAGCACAAAACGCAAATCAATATTTAGACCAGGTTTACACTCAACTCTTCCAAATCTATCAAGACTTAAAATTTAAAGATGAGCTCATTACTGCAAAACTGATTAAATCACTCTATACGGGAGATGACCAGCAAAGTAAATCCTTGAAAAACATTTTTAGTTACCACAGTCAGAAAATCGCTAATACACTTGCATCTGGTTCCATCAGAAACTTTGGTATTACAGAAAATTATGTATTTAAGTTCCTGGAGAAGAAAAAAAGCACCACAGACATTTACCTCAATCAACTCAATTTTGAATTCCTAAGTCATTTCGAATTATTTCTTTGTGATATATGGCCAGTAGGCCATCCCAAAGCATTAAGCAATAATACCAGAATGAAACACATACAACGCTTACGGAAAGTAATAACACTGGCCTATCATTTAGAATGGATTGACCGAGATCCATTTGTAAGATGGAAAATGGCTTATGACAAAACAAACAGAGAATTTCTATCCGAAGCTGAATTAAAAAATCTTGAAGACAAGGTTTTTATTTCAAAACGTCTAGACCGCGTGCGCGACCTATTTGTCTTTAGTTGTTATACAGGTATTAGTTATGTTGATATTATGAATCTTAAGCCTAATAATTTAGTAATTAGTATAGATGGAGGAAATTGGATAATGACTAAGAGACAAAAAACGGACACGGTAGTTAAAGTGCCATTATTAGCGCAAGCTTTAGATATTGTTAATAAATACAAAGACCATCCCAGTACAGTTGTAAATGATTCTTTATTGCCAGTGCTAACAAACGAAAAACTAAATGTATTCCTAAAAGAGGTAGCCAACTTCGTTGGCATCCAGAAAAACTTAACCTTTCATATGGCGCGTCATACGTTTGCAACTACAGTAACCTTGTCAAATGGAGTGCCAATAGAAACGGTCTCAAAACTGTTAGGTCATACTAAGATTTCAACGACTCAAATTTATGCTAGAGTATTAGAAAACAAAATAAGTACAGATATGAATGCATTAAAAGATGTTTTACGAAACAAGAAGAGAGAATCGAAAAAGAAAAAGAGTTTATAAATAAGTAGTTATGGGTTTTATAATAGGGCTTCTCTTTTTTGCATTTTGAAATAAAAAGTGTGTTGTTTAGTTTAATGATTAACCTAAAAACTATCCTATGCAACACATTACCCAAATCATTCAAAAGTACAAAAAGGAAGTAGAACAAATTGAGCAGTCTAATCTAAGAAATCTTACGGTTTTAAATGATGGCTTAAATCTTTCTATTGACACATTGAATCAGTTGAGAAAACAACTCAGAACAACGAACTGTTTTAACAACCAGGAAGAGGAAATTCATTTCTTTAAGGCGGATAAACCTTTTATCAATGGTCGAATTAAATTCTTTTCAAAAGTAAGAAGATTTATTTTTGAGAAGCCTAATGCTAGTATCGTAAAACAAATTGATTATGCCAGTGGTATGATAGACAAACTCGAGAAACATAAAATGCGCAATTTAGAATTCTTTCAATACGCAAGGCATTGTAACACCTCTTTAGATCATATTTACTTTATTCGCGGAAATGATAAGCTAGACTTTCCGGTAGATACATCTCATTATTTTACCGATCCCGAATTTTCAACAAGTCACGATAATCTAGCAGCACAAGTAATTAGCTATGATTTATTATCAAACTATTACCAATTAGAACTTAAGTCGTTAAGGAAACAAAACGAGAATATCATTATCGAAGAAATAAGTCCGGCTATTCTCAACGGTCTTTCATGGACTGCGTCCAAAACGGACTTAGTAGAATTAATTTATGCTTTACATAGTTCCGGAGCTATAAGAAACGGACAAGCAGAAATTAGTAAAATAGCAGAAGTATGTGCTACACTATTTGATATCAATCTCAATAATTTCTATAAAACCTATGCTGAAATTAGGAACAGAGAGAAGGACACCACTAAATTTTTAAACCAATTAAAAAGGAGCCTTGAAATACGCATAGACCTTGATGACGCTAAATAAACCCAATATTTATGAGAATAAAATAACACTCCAAAAATGTTAAAATTCTTCGGTACTACCGAACCCGTACCGAAGAAAAACACTGAAATAACAGCAACTTTGTAGAACGAAAGTCAAATCATATTAATAGCTGCCATTAATAACGAAAGTTTGAGGTGGTAGCTTTAACTAAAACAAATTTTACAATGGCAACAGAAATTATTACTACAGATGATCTCTACGAATTTAAAGTTCAATTATTTAGAGAACTAAAAAAATTACTTACCGAAAGTCCTGCAGCAGTACCAAAGAAATACCTGAAATCTGCAGAAGTAATGGAGATGCTTCAAGTGAGTCCAGGAACATTACAAAACCTAAGAATAAATGGTACGCTACCCTACACAAAAATCGGAGGCATCATACTCTACGAGTATGACGAAATATTAAAAGTACTCAAAGATAATCGTGTGGCTTCATAAGGTATGTTTTGGCAGAAGTTAATTATATCAAACATCTCAATGCAGTGTTTAGTCAGTTTTCAAAAGACAGTAGACTTAATCCCACGCATATTAGTCTCTACTTAGCCTTTTTTCAAGTATGGAACTATAATCGTTTTAGAAGCAGTTTTCACGTAAACCGTGACGACATAATGAAGTTGTCTAAGATTGGCTCAAAATCCACATACCATAGATGCACCAAAGAGTTACATCATTATAAATATCTCATTTATGAACCATCACATAACCCATTCAAAGGATCAATTATTAAGATGCTCAAATTCGAGACAACCTCTGGACAAGCTCTGGACTTAGGTGTCCCAAATCAAGGACAAGCACTGGTACCTTCTAATAAACATATACAAACAATAGAAAACAGTTATAAACTACCTCAGCCTAAAAATGAAAATGAAGTTTTAGACTTTTTTAAAAAAGAGGAATGGCCAGAAATAGAAGCACAAAAATTCTATAATCATTATTGCGCTATCGGCTGGAAAATTGGCGGAAAGATAAAAATTGAAAATTGGCAAGCTTCAGCTAAAAACTGGATACTCAAATCTGAAGAATTAAAAACAGAAAAGGAAGTGTCCCAAAATCAGGACAACCTACATACAGTAAGAAATAAAAATTATAACCAACCATTATGAAGTATCCTCAAACAGCTTTTAACCCTAATAAACCCCATATTCTTATTGAAGGTGCTACTCAATTCGAATTAGGCACTTTTGACGGTAAATCCATTGCTTATGATTTTCCTAAGATACTAAGATATTTAGATGCTAAAGGGAAAATACTTTTTGGTAAGAATTTTAAAATCTACGAGGAGGATCACGAGTTATTACTTAAACTAGCAAGTTATTTTATTCAAGACCACGAGTATTGCAAGAAACTGGATGTCGACACGAGTAAGGGTGTTTTATTATCTGGTCCTGTGGGCTGTGGTAAAACAACTTTAATGCGATTACTGCCCTATTTAGTGCCGCATAAGAAATCATACAACTTTATTCCGTGCCGGAATATCGTTTTTGGCTTTAACGGAATTGGCTTTAAAATGATTGAAGATTATAGCGATAACAAAGCATATTGCTTTGATGACTTAGGTGTCGAACATATAGGAAGACATTACGGTAAAGACTGTAATGTAATGGGAGAAATACTCATATCAAGATATGAGGTGTTCAAACAAAAAGACATCTTAACTCATATTACAACTAATTTAAATGCAGAAGAACTTCAGGGTAAATACGGTGAACGTATTAGGTCACGGATGCGAGAAATGTTCAACTTGATTAGTTTTTCTGCAAATTGTAAAGACAAACGTAGTTGAAGTTTTCTTTTAACAGTTTTGAAAATAAATAAGAGAAAATAAAGCACAACACCGATAAAATCATATAAATAAAACGATTAACATTCTTTTTATTTTAAACAATTTTATCCAATTACGGAAAACCGTAATTTAAATTGATACAGTTTAGTTAAATTGTGATTTTTAAAGAATTATTGAAGGTAATACTAGTTTTATTAATAATGTTCATTATATTTGAGTGTTCATTGTCACTGAACATTGAAAAATAATGAACACATAGTCTTATGTATCGAAACAATGACTTTATATATGAAGCTGTCTCTAAGTTAGAGACATTAATTAATATTCCTATTGAAATAGATAGTAATAGACCGAACTATGATGCGCTTTTACGTATCAAGAATGAACAATTTATTGTAGAAGCAAAAAAAACTGTGCGAACTTCAAATCAAGGTTTAATCTTGTCTAAACTTGAAGAGGCGAAATATAATAGTAATAGGCCTATTATTTTAATTGCAGAATATATTTCTAAAAAAGCAACAGAAGAATTAAAAGACCGCGGTATAAATTATTTAGACACCGCAGGAAATGCATTTATCAAATGTAATGAACTTATTATTTTTATAGAAGGCCAAAAGAAAGCTAAAAAAGAAAAGACAAATCAATCTCGTGCTTTTCAAGAAGCTGGATTAAAAATAGTGTTCCAATTATTATATAAGCCAGAAAACTTACAGTATTCATACAGGAGAATTGCAGAAAAAGCAGATGTTTCTATAGGGTCTGTTAGTAATGTGATGGCCGAGTTAGAAGATCTAAATTATCTATTAAAAACTGGTGATAAGCGTGTTTTAAAAAACAAAAACGAATTACTAGAACGTTGGATAGTGGATTATAACCAAGTATTAAGACCTCGGATAATGAGGAAAAAGATGCGTTTTTTAGATAAAGATTATCAACAACAATGGAGAAATATAAATACACATATTAATGATGGTTATATTTTGTGGGGAGGTGAACCTGGAGGAGCCATTTTAACAGAGAATTTAAGACCAGAAAAATTCACTCTTTTTACAGATTTAGACTTGTCTGAAGTAGCAAGATCGTTAAAACTGGTTCCTAGTGAAAATGGAGAAATAGAAATTTTACAGAAATTCTGGAAAAACGACACTCACAATGAAAAAACAGCACCAGCATTATTAATATATGCCGATTTAATTAATAGTGGTTTTAGTAGAAATATAGAAACAGCAAAACAAATACTAGAGAATGAGCTTAGATATATCTAGTGATAAATTCACACACCCACTATTGAAGCCTATTTTATTAGAGCTTACTGCTTATTTTCAAAAAGTAGGCATTTCATTTTTCGTTATAGGTGCCACCGCAAGAGATATCGTTATGGAATTGCATAACGAGAAATCAGGTCGTTTAACGCACGATCTAGATATTGCAATAACAGTTAATGACTGGGAACAATGGCAGAAAGTTGAAGAAGAATTAGTGAGCCTTGAAAATTTCACTAAAGATGAGGCTCAAAAACAACGATTTATATATCAGGAGAAATTTGAATTAGATATTGTTCCTTTTGGTAATATAATGAAGCAAGACAGCAAAATATTCTGGCCTCCAGATGAAGATTTTGCTATGTCGGTATTGGGTTTTGATGCAGCAGAAGAGGCTTCACTAAAAGTTAAGGTGGATCAAGAAATAGAAATACAAATAGCCTCTTTAAGTGGAATATTTCTACTAAAAATTACAGCCTGGAAAGACCGTCATCATAAAAGCAATAAAGATGCAGATGATATAGGTTTTATTCTTGAAAATTATCTATTGATAAATGAAGAACGTGCTGCTGTTGAGTATTATGAAGATATCTACGATAAAGATGATTTTACGGTTATAAAGGGAAGTGGGACATTATTAGGAATTGACATTACGGGAATCCTCAAAGAATATCCAAAAGAATTAAAGATATTTAAAAATATTTTGGTTGAAACATTAGAAGAGAAGGAAGAAAGTATTCTCATCAATCAAATTATAGAAACACATAAAATGCTATCCTACGAAGAAGTATTAGAAAGCATACAAAACATAATAAACCAACTAAATTAAAACAACAGTTTTATAAAATGGCTACAGATATAAAAAGTAAAGAAGAAATAGTATTAGAAGATAACGAACTCGTTTGTATTCTCTCTGGTGAAGTTAAAAAAACAAAGGCAATAGAGTCTAATCTACAGTCCGTAATCTTAATGTTGAACGAAGAGTATGGCTTCGACTTAGATGATATGGAACGTGACTATACCGTGGAGTATGAAGATCCAGAAACTGGCAAGACTAAAAAGCAAAAAGTTAACTTGGTCATCTTTGAAAAAGGAAAACCACACGAGCAAGATTTTATTATTAGAATCGCTATTGTACAAGATGATAAAGTTAAAGTAACCGATAAAAAGAAAGGACTTACAGCAACGCTTGAAAACGCTATGGCAGCTGTTGAAAGTTGTGAGTTTGGGCTATGGGCAAATGGTTCTAGCTACAACTTCTTACAAAAGGAAGACGACGCTATTGGTTTTGATTATGACTTTACAGACTTATCAGATTTTCCAGGAGAAGGAGAAACGTTAGAAGATTTAGATAGAGCAGATCGCTCGCACACACGTACACCTGCAAATGACTCCTTAATAAAGGTTTTTAAGCGCTCACACGATTATATTTATGGTAATGAAGGACGTAAAAAAGATGCGTTCTGGCAACTGCTAAATTTAATATTTTGCAAACTCTATGATGAAAAACGTCGCTTTATGCCACAGCCTGATAACGTTAGTTATCGTCGTAAATTCTGGGTTGGTGTTAAAGAGCAAAATTCCGAAGAAGGAAGAAAAGCAGTAGCGAAAAGAATTAAAGACTTATTTACTAATTTAAAAGAAGACGATTTATTCTCTGAAGTGTTCCAGGGGAACGAGAGTATAGATTTAACGGATAAAGGCTTGGCTTTTATAGCAGGCGAGTTAGCAAAATACTCCTTCTTAGATGCGTCTGTAGATGTTAAAGGATTGGCTTATGAAACCATAGTAAGTAATACTTTAAAGCAAGAAGCTGGTCAATTTTTTACACCACGTAACATTGTAAAATGTATGGTAGAAATGCTTGACCCTAAAGAACACCATCGTGTGCTTGATCCTGCTTGTGGGTCTGGAGGTTTCTTAGTAATGGTATTAGACCACGTACGTCAGCAAATGGCAAAAGAAATGTTTCCTGATTTAGAAGGTCCATTTTTAGAAGAGAAATACAACTCCCCAGAAGTAAATGAAAAAGTAAGTATCTCTGCAAAACCAGTAAAGGTGTCAACAAGACCAAGAGTAACAAAACACGGAGGTGGAACAATACAAGCTACAGGGAATTAATGAAATCAATCACATTAACACATAAAGGTAAAAGGAAAACTAATCAAGATGTTGTTTTGACAAAAAATATTAATCCTGATACATATTTTTATTTGGTTGCAGATGGTATGGGTGGATATGATAATGGGGAAATAGCTGCTCAAATAGTGTCTGATAGCATATTAACTTTTTTATCAAATGTTATCGAGATAAACAAGGAAAGTATTCAAAAAGCTATTAATAAAGCAAATCTCGCTATCCGACAATTTCAAGAACAAAATCATTCAAAAATGGGAGCTACACTTGGGGCGGTAATATTTTCCAAAGGCATCGCCAAATGTTTTTGGGTGGGGGATATTAAAATTCTTCATTATTCAGAAAGCAAACTAACATTTGAGAGTAAGTCGCATAATTTAAAAAATGAACTTTCAAAAAGTGAATCTTCTAATGAAGTTTTTAAATCATCCAAGTATTCACATATTGTTACTCGTTCTATTCAAGGTGTTGTTAAAAAATCCATAATTTCTTATCAAGAAATTACTATTAAAGAAAAAGATAAATTGATAATTTGTTCAGATGGAGTTCACGGTCTCATTGATAGTCAAACAATATTGTTCCTAATGAATAATGAGAAAAAAAACATTTCATTTATTGATGAACTAAATAACAGATTAGAAAATGAGAGTAATGACAATGCCAGTTTAATCTATGTAACAGAATTTAAATAATATGAGTTCTCAAACAAAAATCAACATCTTCCAAGGCAAAATAATCTTAAAATATGATAAACTAGGTTACATCGAGTATGACGTAGATTCGAGAATTTCTTATACGGTTAGTGAATATCCAGATTTCAATTTTGGAGAAACAATAAACTTCAATATAATTGAGAAACGCATAACTGGTTCAGAAAACACTTTTAATCGTGCTATTAATTTAGTGTTAATTGAAAAGCAAGAAAATAATTTAATACGCCTAAACAAGGTGTTAAGGGAACTAAATATATCATTAAATCAAGCAGATGAATATCTTTTAAGCCAAGGTGTAGAAATAGAAAAAAGAACTACAACTAAGATATCTGAGAGCGTTTATAAGTTATTGGTTAATGAGTTTTCTATTGAAAAAGATCTTGAAGCGCAAATATCTAGCGAAGAAAGAGGATCAATAATTGCAACAACAGTTCTTGAAATAATCAAACCTTCTACAATAGTTTTAGAATTCTTTGAAGGAAGAAAAGCTATTCTTCCATTACAAAATGTTGCTTGGAATTTTCCCAGTTCAGAAAAATTATTTCAAACTTTTAAAGTTGGTGATAGTACTGAAGTAGTTGTTTTAGAGAACGAACCAAATAAGCCAGTATTAGTAAGTAGAAAACACTTATTACCAAGACCTAGTGAGGAAAATGATTGGCAGGATCTAAAGGTTGGCGATATATTAAAAGGAACTATTGTTCAGGTATTAAATACTCAAATAGTTTTTAGTTTTCCAAATAAACTATTTGGAACGGCGATTAAACCTAGTGAATTTTCGAAAACTATTAGTGAAGAAATGGAAGTACAAGTACTTTCAAAATCTGTAGATCGTTTTTTACTTAGTACTACTGTTTCTTTCGAAACAGCAAAAATAAATAAAAAAGTTACCCAGAAATCTAATGATGATTCTCTTGTTGCATCAAAAGTTACATATGAACACGGAGATGAATCTTTAAAAGATGCTGAATCCTTTTTTAATTCATTGTATTATGATTATTGTGAAGAAAGTGAATCTAATAATGAAAAAAAGTTTTTTCAAGACGCATTTGCAGATAATCATAATTTATTTGACTTAGCGGTTTCGCTAAAATCACCACTATACATTCAATTTACTTCTACAAGTTGGGAAGGTGACTTCAAATCAAAACTACTGCCTTATTTGGCTAGCCTTTCTCCAGAGTTAAATACGGAACAAAAAGCTATAGATTATTTATCTAAACAAAAATATTGGATCACCATTAACTCATCAAGAGATAATAGAAACTTTTGGACATTGTTTAATCAGGATCTTTATATATCTGGTTTTGTTACTGAAGAGCCAGATGAACATTTCTTTTTTGTAAGTAAACTAGAGATAGGAAGAAAAAACAAAGATTCATCCTATTACAAAGAGAAGTCTCAGCAGAATGGATGTTTCTTATATGATTCTGAAATCTCCTTTTTGAAGCTTCAGTCGAATATACCAGTTCTTGATAAGCCATTAGCAAAAGTATTTGAATTACTAAAGACAAAATCTGAGGCTTTTTTGCTTTATGGAAAACTTAAAAGAAAAACTGGTGCTCTTTTAATGGAAGAAGGGGAATCCTTAAAGATTTTTGATAAGTTCTTGGAATATCAATCCTTTAGAGAAAAAGAAAAAAATAAGCAGAAGGCTATCTCGGTTTCTGGGTATATTTCAAAGATTCCTGCAATTGATTGTGAAGCATCGATAGAAATAATAGCATCGGAATCTTTGAAAGATATTTATGAGTCAAGTGACTTAGAAAGGATTTTGGTAACAATAAAGACTTCAGAGGACTCAACGAAGGAAAAGAATAATGAAAAAGAATTGGTTTGGTTCTATGATGCGGAATTTGAAATTGTAGATAATACAGCTCGTTTTCATTTTTCTGAAATGGAAAAGAGTATTACCGATTTAAAGAGTGGCTTTTATGTAGAGCCTAAGATTTCCCTAAAACAATGGCAGGTTCAAAGGAAGGTTATTCAAGATTTTTTTGATAAACGCATCAATATTGCACATATAGAGACAATGTTTCTGAAACCTGATAAAATCAAAGCTCCAAAATTGGAATCTTTCAATTTCATCAATCCACTATTGAATAAAGCCAGAATATATACACCTGAAAACAATCAGGTTAAGTCTGTGATTAAAGCAGTTGGGAACGAAAACATTTTTTTAATTCAAGGGCCTCCTGGTACTGGCAAGACAACTGTAATTGCAGAGATTGTTCAACAATTAACGAATAAAGGAGAAAAAGTATTAGTTACAAGTCAAACTCATATTGCAGTAGACAATGTTTTAGATAAATTATCAAGTTTAAGTCATTTGACTTTAGTTAGATTCGGAAATAAAAAAAGAATCATGTCTGGCTTAGAAGGTTTTCATATTGATAATCAAGTTGATGCTTTAGCAATGTATTATGGAAGTGTAGTCGAAAACAATATCAAACTTGTTTTAAAGAATATAGAATCCATCGATTCATCAGACGAAGAAATAACTATAATTTTATTAGAGCATTTAAATAATGTATCGATTAATTATCCATCAAATTTAAAAAAACGACTTATAGGGTTAAATAAGGATTTTATATTCGCACTGAAAGGTCTAGATATTGACCAATTAAGTAATTTAATTGGTGTTTTAAAAACATGGCAGAATGAAATAGCCTCGAGTCTAGAAGATATAGCACGCCCAATAATTTATGATTCAATGAATGTTGGTTTTGCTACTTGTATAGGTGTTCGTATAGATAAAGGGTTATCTGATAGAGATACAAAATTCGATACGGTTATAATTGATGAAGCTGGTAAAGCCAATTTATCAGAATCTATCGCGGCAGTTTCTATGGCAAAGAAGGTTATTCTAGTAGGAGACCATATGCAGCTTCCTCCGTATATAGATAGTACTTTAATTAATCCTATTGATAAAGATAGCTTTCCAAATAATCATAGATTTAATAGGAGTAAATTTAACCAAGAAGCAATAAATCATGCATTAACAACTTCGTTATTTGAGTATTTAGTAAATAAGAATAAGGCTAATTTATTTCCGTCAACTAATATTGAATTATTGAATTTTCAGCATCGCATGCACCCAGATATAGGAGAGTTTGTATCAAATGCATTTTATAATAGTAATGTCCAAATGGGTGCATCAACTTCAAATAATACGTTGCCTTTATCTTTTCCATTTGATAAGCAAGTAATATTTATTGATACAGCAAATAGTAAAACACCTTATGAATCAAAAGAAGGGATATCTTATAAAAATGATACCGAAGCCCTCTGTATCTCAGAAATAGTAATTCCAAAGTTACTTGAAGAAAGAGTAGACAAAGACAAATTTGCTGTGATAGCTCCTTACAAAGCCCAAGTTGCCAACATAGTAAGCAAATTAAAAAAATGTAATATAAGTGGTGTCGAAGTCTCAACATTAGACTCATTTCAAGGAATGGAGTTTGACACAATAATATTTAGTTTCACTAGATCGGAAAAGTTTAAACAAGTAGGTTTTTTAGATGATGCGCGTAGATTGAATGTAGCTCTTTCAAGAGCAAAAAAGAAATTAATTCTTGTAGGTAATAGTAATACCTTAATGGCGAGGAAAAGTCATTTTGATGTCTTATTTAACTATACTAATTTATATAGAAACCTTGTAAAGCTTAGTAAGAATGAGGAAAAAGGGAACTTTATTGATATTAATAATCTTTCTGGCGTAAGTCAATTTGAAAAGGCACAAAAGATTTTAAAAATAGGTGAAAAACATTCTTGTACTTATAAGAACAATATAGAATCTAAGGGAGGTAGTCTACTTCACTTCTTCACTATAGATGATTTAATTGATGGTAGCTTATATGATTCTAAAGGAACAAAATCATTCATAAAAGGTGAAGAAACGATGCTTTTGATAAAAAATTTAGATACAAAATTAGAAAGGGTATATCTAAAAGAAATTTCAGGAAATTTTAAAAAGAAAATTCAGAATAATTCTTATAAGAAAACGAAAGATTCTCAACTTAGAACAAAAGCATTTCAATTAAAGTTTTTTCTTGAAAAAAAGGTTGGGGATAAAGTAATGTGTAGCTATAAAAACTACACAAAAAATCTTGGCCATTTTTTTAGCATTTATAAAGGTTTTGATGGGCTTCTTTATGATCCAAATAATAAAGAAAAGAGTTATACAAATGGTAATGAATATGAGATGATTATCCATAGTATAGATAAGTCTAAGCGACAAGTATCTCTAAAAAGTAAAAAATAAAGATGGCAAACTATAGATTAGACATAGCACGTTTTATTGATTTAGAAACTGAAACTAATAATAACTTAAAAGCAGTTGTAAGTATTCAATATCCTATTTATTATATCCATTCTGAGATAGTTGACACTAAACCTCATATTCTTTATGGATTAGATAAAGTGGTTGTAAATAGTTCGAAAATTTTTAGATCTTTCAATGATGATGACATTGCCAAGTTACTTTCTTTACCAGCTTCAGTCATAGCAAGCAGAAAAAGCTATATGCATAAAAATGAATATTTAGATAAAAACGATGTGTTAACTAATGTCGGCGAGAACTATATTAGTAATGAAGAAGATAAGATGGAGCATCATATCTCTCAAGATTTTCTTATTGATGGCATAAGCCTTAAACCACTTCCTAAAGAGCTTTATGGTGTTAAATATAAAGAGGAATATATTTTTGAGAGCGATTATTATCACTTCACAAACAAAAATGGAGAGACTGTTTCCAACAGACCATTTTCTCCAGACTTAACGCATCAGCCTATTCAAAAGCACATTATCGAAAAAAATCTTTTAAATGTGCGGGTAAATGAACGAAGCGACTATAATATTCCTTTGGGGTTAAAAACATTATCATCTCTTACATACAGCGTCTGCACCTTACCTGTTTTTATTGGTTTATTTGAAAATAATGGTGTTTTAAAACGTAAGCTAATTAATGGTTTTGATTCTTTAGGGAAAGATGATCACCTCAACGTATTTCTGCCAAATTTAGAAAAACGAATTAAAAATTTAGAACTTAGATTAGATGAACGAAATTCGAGAGACGGTAGTACTAAATACAATTTTGAATCTAATTGGAGGGAAATAGATTTAATAAGTGATGAAGATAGATTATTCCTTTTTTCTAAAGAAGATTTAAAAGGTTTCCTTTGTAAGCAATATCAAATTGAAGATTTAGAACTAACAGATGTTAATCGTGAGCCAAATTCTATTGGATTAAAAGTTACCAAGGAAGTGTTTCAAAAAACAAAGTCTAAGAAGAAACTTCTTAAAAATATTAAGAGAGGTACAGATTATTTTTTAAAAAATAAAATAACATCTGGCGTTTGGATTATCTTCTTTGATTTCATTGCTGGAGATGATTTTATAAGAGATGCTGTTGAACTTGCAAACCTTGTTGATGATTTGACAAGCAAACGCTTTCCTGAAGAAAAAATACTAGTTAAAATTATGGCTTATAATAATCATAGACAAATTTTAGTGGCATTAGAAGAATACAGGTTATTGGAAGAAATAGATATATCGAATCATATGTTAAACCTAATAAATGAATAACAGCTTGATAAATAAAGAGATTTTTGAAGGAGGTTATTTTGTCTTGAATGATAATAGAACACAAGCTGTTTTAAGAGAATACCCTAACTTATTATTTACATTAGATGGATATCCTCAAATTAAAAACCATATTATTAAACTTATAAGAAATGCGGTTAAAGTAATTAAACTTTGTTCTTTTATAATTAGTGATGAGGAGATTGCTTTTGAGTTATTAGAGAAATGCAAGAATACAGATGTAGCTGTTTTTTTACTTACGCAATTAGATGATAAAAAGTTCAATTTTGATTTTTTACCTGAAGAAGTATCTACTGAAGAAGGTAAAGAACATATGTCAATTATTACAAAGCTTTATGGTCTTGGAGCACACGTAAGGGCAGCAACTTCAGCACATGCAAAGTTTATTGTTTGCGATAATTGGGATGCACTAATTATGAGTGCCAATATTACTTCTCCGTCTTTAAATACTAATCCAGAAACAGGTGTTATTCTAAAAAAAGAGAAAGCATATAGAGAGTTAGATAAACTTTTTGATATTCTTTTTCAAAAAGGAACAGAGTATGTTGGTTTTACAACATCTGGCAAAAAGCAACTAATCTCATCGCGTTCCACAAATATTACAAAAGAAACACTCGACTTAGTTGATGAATCAAGCATAAAGTTTACTTGGGGAAAGTTAAACAATTCCTTGTACGAAAGCATTGTTGAATTGATTAAAAAGGCTAATTCTGATATTTTTATTTCGACATATTCTGTTGTAAGCTTAGATAAAATCCCTGAATTGGTAGAAGAACTCACAAATGCTATTGATAGAGGTCTTGCAATAAAACTATTTTGTAGAGCAATGAATCATAGAAAGGATCATTTAGATAGTTGTTTAAAATTAAAGCAAATCGGAATCGAAATTTATGGAGATTATTTTAATCACTCAAAAGGTATTTATTCAAACGACAAAGGCATTTTATTTACGGCAAATATTGATGGTAATCATGGTCTAATAAATGGTTTTGAGGTTGGAGCAATAATACAAGGGAATCAACTTAATGACTTTAAAAGTTTTGTTGAATGGCAAATTGAAACGGCGCCTTTCTACTTTACTATTAATCCTAATAAGCAAACATATTATGATATGTACGATGTTTATACAGATTTTAAAAAGATTAATAATCCTAGTTTTCCATCGAACTGTATAATCCATATCAATACTGAAATCAAAGATGAGTTTTTTCAAGACCCTATATATTTGTTAACTGATGAGGATAAAAATGTTTTAAAAATGAAAATTTCAGATATAGAGTATGATGTGAAAATGGAAGGAAGTAATATTACTGTTATAAATAAATCAATAAATAAAAGCTACAATATGCAATCTTACTTACTAAAGTATAAAGACATAGACGTAGTAAACGACTAAATGGCAAATACACTCAAATATCTAGAAGAATGGCGTGATCTGGCAAGTCATGGTAATTTTAAATTGGCTGAAAACTTATACTATGAGAAGTTATTTCCCGAAGTGATTTCTATTTTCTGTGAAAAACACCAATCTGAATTTTCAGAAAAAGGAGTTTTAGTATCATTACTTGGGTTTTCTCCTGAACCACTCATATTAACTGCTAAGGCGGTTAAGCCAGCTCATCATTATATTTTGACTACGGAAATTCGTGAAGATATTCTTGATCGTATTCACAATTATTTGGATAACGATTTTGAACTTGTTATTATTGATTCTCCAGATTTTCAATCTATTTACAAATCACTAAAAGAGATACTGTATAAAGTAAATACTACAAACATTACTCTTGATATTACTGGAGGCAAAAAATCGATGGTGGCTTCTGCTGCTATTTTCGGTAAAGACTATAGATTTAGAATTACTTATGTGGATTTTGAGGAGTATATAAAGGAGCTCAGAAAACCATTACCTGGTTCTGAAATATTAAATACTGTATATAATCCAGACATAGATCAACCTGAATTATTTTTAAAGTAATGACACATCAAATAGTATTATTAGGAGGCCAACTATTACCAGTTTATATTGGCGTTTTAGAAAGGAAGCCACAAGTTGTTCATATTCTATACACAAAAGAAACAGTTAGGCTTAAAACTCGATTAATTCAACAATTTAGAGAAGTTAAGGTATTTGATTATCAAATCGACCCATATGATTATGACTCAATACAAGAAACCATTACTAACATAATATGTAATAATGAGCATGCTACTTTTGAATTGAATCTAACTAGTGGTACTAAGTTAATGGCATTAGCAAGTCAACAGGTTTTTAGCACCTTAGATTGTTTTAGTTTTTATATTGATCAAAAACAAAATATTATTAATTTATCAGACGGTACTAAACACAAAATAAACGCTTTAATTTCAACGAAAACATTTCTTTCTTTATCAGACCATAATACTTTTACTTCATCTACTTTGAAGTCATTCAATAAAGAAGAATTGGACTTGGCAAACTCAATATTTGAGTTGAGGAAAAATAAGTCTGGAATAGGAGAGCTTTTTAAATTATTTAGATCTTTAAAGGTAGATTCTGAATCGAAGAATTTTTCTTTCTCTAACTCTAAATATAGAATTTATTGGCATGGTAATCTCCTTTCTGTTGAAGCTCCAAGGTTTAAACTTACAGGTAAAGGTGTAAATTCATTTAAGATTCTAACAACTGGATTATGGTGGGAATTAATTATCGGTATGGCTGTGAATGATTGGAAATATGCAAAAGAGATTCTTATGAGCTTAGCAATTAAATCCAATATCAATTCGAATATGGATAAAAACGAAATAGATATTCTTATTAATACAGGGCAGAATATTTTTTTTATTGAATGTAAATCAGGTATTGTAACCCAATCTGACCTAAATAAAATTAGAACAGTTAGTAAATTTTATGGAGGTATTCGTTCCAAATCTATACTTGTATCATTCTATAAACCGAAAGGCTACCTTATTGAAAAGTGTCACGATTTAGGTATTGAAATGTTTTATTTAGAAGGAGCTTCATCTAAACGTTTTGAATTAAAGACTATTTCTAAAAAGTTAGATAGTTTATTAAATCGAATTGAATTATAATTTGTACAAGGTAGTGTTAAGAATATTAATTGTCTTAATGCCTAGCTTAAATCCACACTTCCAGCACATACTCATTCTTTCGTTTCGCAAAAAGCTACACGCATTCAATCGCAAAAGCTTACAGTTCCGCGCAATACTAGTTATGTCCATTTCGCACCTACCTGTCGGATAGACGCTACATGACCACAACCAGTATTCTGGCCAACGCGCATATCATCTTTTTGTTTAATACGCAGAACAAGCATTAAAATTTAGGAAGGCAGGTAATAAGGTGTTCGTCAGTCGTTCCATTTAGTTCCATAGTACATAATCAAAAATGCTTCTATCGTCGCATTGGTGCTTACCATAAATAATACTACTGCGGCGAAAACGTCCTCGCAGCATTATTTATTTGCACTATTGCACACATTACTCTATTCCTCACCCATAGCTACTCTTGCACCTTAAAATCCAAAATGGTTTTGCGCTATGCACAAGTTCTAAAAATTAAGGTGCAACCGCTATTTAATGTTTTGCGAGCCTGCGGGTCGCTGCGGGCTTTAACGGTGTCACATTTTTTGAAACCTATCATATTAAATTTTGGCAAATATTAGAACAGCTATGTCTTAGGTGAATTATTATTTCAAAGAATATAATATCAAAAAACTGCGCCACCTAGCGTGTACCACATTACCGTGAGAGTGCTCGTGCCTCACACTATCACTCACAGTACCCTTGCTCATCTCGCAGGCGGCTCGCGCCTTTTGGATTACCTGCTTAAGAAACATTTGTATTTTGTAATAAAATAGAAAATATGATTACAAAAACAATTCAAATTCAAGACATCACGTTTGATGAATTAGCTGATGCAGTAGCTGAAAAATTAATGTCTAAGTTAAAAGGTTATATCGATCAAAAAGAAATTGAAAGAGATGATGATGTATACTTAACCAGAAAAGAAGTAGCCGAATATTTAAAAATAAGTTTAACAACAGTACATCATTGGACTAATAATGGAATATTAATAGCTTCAAAAATTGGGAATAGAGTATATTTTCAAAAATCAGTTCTAAAGAAGTCAATGTATGTAACAGGTAAGATCTAAAAAAGGACACAAATATAGTTGGCTTCCATCGGCCACCACTAAAATGCTATAAAGCTCAAGCCAAAGGTTTTGAAAAAAATAATCCGCCTAAAAAAGCGGATCATTTTTTTAAACCTAAAACTAGGCGTATTATTTTGTCCAAAAAGCTTGACAGCATAGCCACACCACCAATGGGATAGTTATCTTTTTTGTTTTTCGTTAAAAATAATAGGAAAGGGTTTTGTACTATATCTGAATAATCTCGTTAACAAAAAAAAGAGCCTCTACTGAAGCTCTTACTTTATTCTTTTTTCTTTCTATGCAGAAGAAATTGATGTATTCGTTTAACCATTAGTGAAACTAAATAACTGACTATAGCTCCAAAAGCAGCCATGACAGCAGTTTTAATGAGGTCTGCAGATGTGATTTGAAACCACACAGATGAAACCGTGCCGCCAAGAATTGAAAAGCGAATATGTGTCACATGGTGTGTCACGCTATTCCGTACTTGATGCGGAATCTTTTCCGGCTATTTTGGGAACCTCTGTTTTGTCATCTATAGTGACTGCTTGACTGACTGCTGTAACAACAGTTCCTGCTACTGTCATATAAGTGGCAACAGTGACCAGTACAACTGGCAAAGTGATAGGTGCTGCGATGATTGCTCCTCCTGCAGTAGCTAAAGCAATTCCGATATTACGTAATGTTCTAAAGAACTTTGGCGTTGGTTTTTTATAACGTTCTACAATATTCATAATTTTAAGATTTAATAGTTAATAATACGTTTTCGTTTCTGTCAAAGGCCTGGTAGCATAGTGATACCAATTTTCGAAGTAATGGTTTTGAATTCGTTCCTTTTCCAATGCCTGTTAACTGCGTTACAGGAGCAATACAGCCACGAAGCTCTCGCTTAGCGTTATTCGCTGGATGTAGTAGTATAAGACTACGGTTGTTCACGCCTACAATGTGTAAGTGATGACCGAATTTCACCGAATACCTCGCCTTTAGCTCGTATTCGCCTTCAGGAATACAGGACACTTGTCTTTGGTTATTTAACCAAGTCAATTCAATCGCAAAACCTAAAAATTGACCATTGTAGAAGAGAGCACTGTTAGTGCCCGCTTCAAAATAGGTCCTATGCAATAACATAGTCATTTAGACTGTATCTACTTTCGCTACAGAAAGAGCGTTAAACGCACCGTTTTTCAACGGATACATTTGTCCATTCACCTCTTGGTAAAACTCAATACCAACGACCTGCAGTACTGGAAGTACTGAGTTTGCAGTAAGAGCAACGGTAAGGTTAATAGCTGCTGTGTTCGCTCCATCATATGGAAGGATAGCAGTTTCTGCACTTTCAAATACAGAAGCTTCATTTGCAAAATCAAGTTCTGCAGCACCCATGACTAATTTGTAATGTGTTGTTCCTCCTGGTGCAGCAATACGTACCGTTGGTGCAAAGGCAACAATATCCACATCCACGTCACCAGTTGCACGATCATATGTTGTCACATATGGCGAGTAAAGTGTGGCACCTAATTTTCCATTTGCGTTAAACTCAAAGCCTAGCAAAGTGTTCATATCACCATCTTCGATGGTTCTAAGTCCACGTTCATTAACGGCATCAGTTTTAGTGACCGCAACTAAGCTTTTTGTCAAACGACTGACTACGCGTTTATCTTTTGCATTCTGCAAAAGCACGCGAATAGCATTTCTGATGACTTTGCCACCTTTTCCAGCACGTCCAAATTCAGAACCATTCTCACGAGTTCTCTGGAACGCTGGATCATTTGCAATACGATTTTTATCGACACCACCTTTTGAACGCGCAAGGTGTCCGTCTGCGCTTTTGTAGAAAGAAATATCTCCGATAGTTCCTTTTAATTTGATAATACCTGTTTGTCTAGCCATAATGCTCTAAAATTTTGATTATCAAGCAAAAGACTGTAGATTTATAAAAGAAATCAAAAAAACACAGACATCCATTCCGATTGATTCGTTTTATGCCATTTCAATACATATAGACGATCCCATGATGAGGTATAGACAAAGTATAGATAGAGTATAAAATGAGAATAGCAAGAGCCTGCATATATCCAAAAGACATTCAACGTATCACCGGAAGAAGTGAGCGCTACGGACGTAAGCTTTTAAATGACATTAAAGCCCACTTTGGTAAGAAGTCATATCAATTTATCACAGCAGAAGAATTCGCAGAATATAGTGGTATTAAAGAAGAAATCGTAAATCAATATCTGGAGACTATTTAATTACACCCTTACAGGTATAATTAAATAAAAACATAGTGGTATCATACCCTAACGGGTATAAAACTACATAGTATTTGATACGATTTATATAGGTTTGAATCTTTGATTTTTGTAAATTTGTTATGTCTTAGACAAGCTAAATGACTATAGAGACATTTAATGTAAATGGTAGCAATTCGGTTAGTATCTACATTTAAAAGCTTACAAAGTCACTAGTACTAAAGAGTTACGGACAGGGTTTGAATCCAGTCGAGGTCACTAGAGTAGATAAAGCTTCTAAGAAATTGGGAGCTTTTTTTATGCGATAAATTTAAATTAATCTAGCGCATTTTTTGTGACATAAACCCGCCAACCTATAATGGCTAACTGTAATTTATTTGCTTTTGATAAATCGAGTTGTTTTTTAGAAAAACTTGGTAAGAGTGTTTTATTAACCTTTGCTAAAATTTTGAATATTTGCTTTTGCATATGTTACCACATTTTTTTGTAAAAATAGTAAAACTTATTCTAGACTAAGTTTTACATGTTTTGTGGTTAAAGACTAGTAATGATTGTAATTATTAAATCGATTACTAGTTTTGCAAGAGTCATCATAATTGTTAGTTTTAAAGGGTTAGTATTATACTCGGTTTTTCGATTGAGTTTTCAATATATATTTTTAAGAAGCTATCTTCCAAGTATTTTGCTGCTAATCGGTGAAATTGAATACGAATTTGTAAGTAAAAAAAATGTTTTAGTTTTAATATTTAAGTGACTTGCTTCATATATGTTTTTAACTGTATGTAATATGTGTTAATATGGTTATAAATTGAAGCTTTTCAAGGGGTTTTTGAGGGTGTGTTTGAGAAACCAAGGGGGATTTGGTGTAAAACATAGCTGTTTTTGATGGTTTTGTCTTTTCTGAATTTTAAAACACAAAAAAAGACACTCATTGCTGAGTGTCTTAATTTTGAATTTATGAGTTATGAGTTTATTTTTTTGTGATAATTTCTATAACCCCATTTTTACCTTTATCTCCGTATTTGTCTGTAGCATTTTTATTTTTTAAAACATTCATTGATTCTATGTTTTCTGGATCAAGATTTTTTAAGTCGTCGTAATTTATTTCTTCGTTGTCAAGATAAACTAAAGGTTGTTTATTTTTCTCTATTTCTAATTTATGTTGTGTTTTTTTTGTTTGTACAGAATCGTTGCTTTGTTGATTGCTACTTTTGGTAGTAATTTCGATAGCTCCATTTTTAGCTTTTTCTCCATATTTATCAATAGCAGATTTTCCTTTAAGTACATTGATCGATTTAACGCTGTCTTCTTGTAAAGTAAAACCTTTTTCTTCTGTAATTTTACCGTCGATAATGTATAAACGATCTGTGTCCGTTTGAAGTTGCGCCTTTGTTATCTCAAGCCCTATTTTAAAGTTTTCATCATTACTATTTCTTATAGTGATGCTGTGGTCGCTTTTATCGATAACAATATTTATGGTTTTTATCGGGGCGCTAGAATTAGAGCTATAGCTCGTGCTGTGAGATGCTTTATAATTTACTGATAATTTAATGTCGGTAATAAGGTTGTTTTTATTTCTTTTAAGTTTACTTAATTTTAGAGTGTATCCTTTTTGTGCTAAATCTCTTTTAAGTTTTTCTATAGTATTGTCTGTGGTTTCTTTATGAATGTAAAGATTTAGTTTGTCTTCGGAAGTTGTTAAATTATTAATGTTAGAAACATCTTCTGTTTTAGAATTGATAATAACCTCTTCCGTATTGAAACTCATTAAAAATAGAGTTAATAGGGGTAATACTATTGCATACTTAAATAAACTGATTTTCTTCGATTTTGATTTGTGTAACATAACGATTCGTTTTTTGATTAATGATGTGTGAAAATTATTGGTTAAAGCCATTTGATGAGATGGCAAACTTGTTTTTAGTAAGGTGATTTGATACGTTTTTTTACAATATATTTGACGTTGGGTTTCATTATCGGCTATAAATTCTAAATTTTGTTTTAACGCTTTGTTGTAAAACCATATAAACGGATTAAACCATAACGCAACACAACTAATTTGCGTGAGTAAAACATCGATGGAATGTTTTTGATTGGCATGAATTTTTTCATGAATTAGAATTTGTTCTAACTCGTTGTTGTTAAAGTTATTTGGGTTGAAAACAATCCAGTTAAAAAAAGAAAAAGGAGATATATTTTTGTGTGTTTTAATGTAAGTGTATTTACCGTGTTTCTCTTTGTTACTTTTAGAGATTACTAAACCTAAAGAGGTAAGTTGTATTAAAAACCGAATAGAAAAACAGATGACTCCTAGCAAATATATTGCGGGTAAATAATCTAATATACTAAATGGTGTTTCGATGTTTTCCGAAACCTCGGTAGGGATATTATTGAAGTTTGTTATATTTACTGGCGTGTACTCAATATAGATAGGGATCACTAAAAAAGGCAACGCAAATGCTGTGAAAATGCCGAGTATTAAAAACCATCTATTTTGTTCAAAAAAGGTATCGCGTTGCAAAAAGACTTTATAACTTATATAAAAAATGGCTAATAAAGCAGATACTTTTAATAGATATTCCATAATTAATTGTCTTTTTCAATAAGTTTAATAATCTCTTTAAGCTCGTCTACACTAATCTTTTCTTCTTTAGCAAAAAAGGATACCATGTTTTTGTAAGAGTTATTAAAATAGTTGTTAATGGCGGTATTCATAAAACCTTTTCTGTAATCTTCCTTAGAAACAATGGGGTAGTATTGGTGAGTTTTACCGTATGCATTGTAGGCCACGTATCCTTTTTCTTCTAAATTTCTAATTATAGTAGAAAGCGTATTGTAATGCGGCTTATCGTTTTTAATTTCTGCTAAAACATCTTTTACAAAAGCTTTTTCAAGGGTCCATAAAATGTGCATTATTTCTTCTTCTTTGTTGGTTAACTTTTCCATTATAGGGTAAGATTCTAGTTATCAGTAGTTTTCAAATATATAACTATTTTTATAGTTATAAAACTAAAATAGTAGTTATTTAACTGTTTTTTAAGTTTTCAAGTTTTTTATATTCTATTAAAATGGGATAAGCTAATTGAAAAGAGGTGATTATTCGGGGTGAAGTACATTCCGTTTTAAAGTTTTCATAAAGTCTTTGTCTTTGATTTTAACAACGAAGCGATCTCAAATCTTCTTATTGTTTTCAAAAAAACTTTTCGCTTTTCGCTTTTCAGTTTTTAGTTTCAATTATCTTCGCAAAAAATTATAGTTATGAGTTTACTTTGGGTTATCCTTGGTTTTATTTTATTGGTTGTTGGTGGCGAATTTTTGGTTCGTGCATCTGTAGCGTTATCTTTTAAGTTTAATATCTCTAAAATGATTATCGGGATGACGGTGGTATCTTTCGCTACATCTGCTCCCGAGTTACTCGTAAGTTTACAAGCTGCTTTATCTGGTTCGCCTGCAATTGCTATAAACAATGTAGTGGGTTCTAATATAGCCAACATTGGTTTGGTTTTAGGGATTACTGCTATGGTGAGTACCATTGCTGTAGATAAATCTTTTTATAAACTCAATTGGCCAGTAATGATGGTGTTTTCTATGGTACTGTATTATTTTCTAAAAAATGATAATATGCTATCTGCCTTAGAAGGTGGTATTTTATTCTTAGGTCTTATCGTGTTTTTAGTGTATTTAATTCGAACTGCCAAAAAGGATGCCGAACCTTCTGATGAGGTTGATGATTCTCTTGCTGTGGTCTCTAATTTTAAAATAGGAATCTGGTTACTAATTGGAGCTTTATCATTGTATTTTGGTAGTGAATGGTTGGTTGAAGGTTCTAAAGCTATTGCGCTTTCCGTTGGAGTATCAGAAGCTGTAATAGGCGTATCGCTTATTGCTATAGGTACTAGTGTCCCAGAATTAGCAGCATCGGTTATTGCGGCAGCTAAACAAGAAAAAGCTATTTCTTTAGGGAATTTAATAGGATCTAATATTTTTAATATCGCATCGGTTTTAGGTTTAACAGCCATGATAAAACCAATTCCGGTAACAGAATCTTCTATTTTAAGTACAGATATTTTTTGGATGCTTGGTTTTTCGGCCATTTTAATTCCGCTAATATTTTTACCAAAACGTTTACAAATTAGCAGATTAAAAGGTTTTGCTTTAGTTGTTGGTTATGGTATTTTTATGTTTTTAGTATTTACCAAGAAATAGGCTTTTAAGTATTATGATTAAGATACAGAAAGCAACGGTTAATGATGCTGAGTTAATTGCTGAAATAGGAGGTAAATCCTTTTTAGAATCTCACGGACATAGTGCTTCCGAAATCGATATTAAAAATTTTATTGATAAAACGTATCATGAAAAAGCTATAGCTGAAGAGTTTAAAAATGGAAACGTTCAATATTATATTATTTCTTTTGAAGATAAAATAGCGGGCTTTTCAAAAATAGAGATTAACGCTTTAAGTCCTTGGGTTGATGAAGTTGATGTTACTAAACTAGATCGGTTTTATTTATTGGAAGCGTTTCACGGAAAAAAGCTAGGCGTAGCCCTTTTTAATTTTATTATTGAAACATCTAAGCAGTATAATCAAAAAGGAATTTGGTTGGCTGTTTGGGTAGAAAATTTAAAGGCCATAAATTTTTACACAAAAAATGGTTTTAAAATTGTTGGAGATTACGATTTTAAGCTCTCAGATACACGCTCTAATCCCAACCATATTATGTTTAAGGCATATTAATTTCTTCTTTATTTTGAATTTTAGAGCGATAAGGTATTCCGAAAAACCTGAGGTTTTCTGCCTTTTACACGTCTATAATAGTTAGATTTGTAACTTCAAAATTGATACATGACACATTCTTTAGAAGCATTAAAATCGGGACAATTAATAGGTTCGAAAACACTAAAACTAGCTTGTGGTTTAGAAGAATTTCCGGAAGAGATTATATCGCTTTCCGAAACTTTAGAGGTTTTAGATTTATCTGATAATAAATTGACGTCACTACCCGAAAGTATCTCTCAGCTTAAAAATTTAAGAATTATATTTTTTGCACGAAATAATTTTACGGAGTTCCCAAAAGTACTTGCTAAATGCCCTAATTTGAATATGATTGGTTTTAAATCGAATCAAATTAAAACGTTGCCAGAGAAAGCATTTCCACCATTGTTAAATTGGTTGATTTTAACCGATAATAAGATTGAAAAATTACCTAAAAGTATTGGTGATTGTACGTTACTTCAAAAATGTGCTTTAGCTGGTAATTTAATTGAAGAATTACCTATTGAAATGAAAGCTTGTGTGAATTTAGAACTCATCAGGTTTTCGGCTAACCAATTAAAGTCGATTCCGGAATGGTTTTTTGAGTTACCTAAATTATCTTGGGTGGCATTTGGTGGGAATCCCGCTGCGCACGAAATTCCGTTGAATAATGATTTTGAAGCTTTTGATTGGAATGATTTTACTGTTAAAGAATTATTAGGTGAAGGTGCTTCGGGATTTATTTCTAAAGCAAGTTGGAATTCCGAAAAAGAGGATGTTGCTATAAAAGTTTTTAAAGGAGATGTTACTAGCGATGGATTACCAGATGATGAAATGGCTATATCTATTGCTGCAGGAGCACATGAGAATTTAATTCCGGTTTTAGGAAAAATTAAAGAGCATCCAGAAGATAAAATAGGTTTAATAATGAAGCTAATTTCTCCTGCTTATGTGAACTTAGGAAATCCTCCAGATATGGAAACCTGTACACGAGATGTGTTTGATGAAACAAGTGTTTTTAAAGCAGAGGAGTTACTGAAGATTGCAAAAAGTATAGCTTCGGTTTGTGAGCAGTTGCATAAAAAAGGTATTAACCATGGCGACTTGTATGCGCATAATATATTGGTGAATAAAACGGCAGACTGTCTTTTAGGCGATTTTGGGGCAGCTTCTTTTTATGATGTTAATTCTAGTCTTGCTCATACTATTGAGCGGGTAGAAGTACGTGCTTATGCTTGTTTGGTAGAAGATGTGTTAGGTCTTGTTAATGAGGGAGAAATGAATAATGATCTTCGCGATAAATGGCAAAAATTAATTACAAATTGGACAGATACAGATGTTAAATATCGTCCTGGGTTTTCTGCAATTTTAGAGGTGCTTGATGAGTTTTAAAAGATGGTTTTAACGTATAGATATTATTTCGTTATAGATTCTTAACAGAGGCCTTATTGTACAGTTTTAAAATTCCCAAAAATCAAGGAGGTGAGTAGTAACCCTATTCCTATTCCCATAAAAGAACCTTTTACAAAATCTGTTAATTCCATAAATTGAGAAAATATTTGAGAAGTCGCAATTACAAACATTCCAATCGATAAGAGAGTTAATGTTTTCTTTTTCGTTATTTTTTTCATCTTATTTCGGTTTTTATAATTAGTATTAACTTTATAATATTTGTTACATATTTCATAACTAATAAGTGCAATAAATTACTAAGAAGAATAACAAAACAAAAATAAGTTAATTATTTTTCTAATCCAAAATGTTGGCGGAGATTTGCGTTAGGGATTGATGCGGTATCCTTTTTTGTGCTAGCTTTAATATTGTTGAAATAGAGATTGCTTATTTGTTATCCAAAATATTATTAACTGAATAAATAGTAGGAGCACAAATAAAGATATAGCGGAAAGCCCGACCCTTGGGTAACGCCCAAAATATAATTTCAATTAAAAAACATTTAGATTTTAAACATAATAAAAGCGCTAACAAATACATGTTAGCGCTCTTATTATGAACAAAATGTGATACTATGTGTATTAAACTTTAGCAGATTTAACTGTTTTCACAATTCTTGCTGCAATTTTATATGGATCTGCGTTTGAAGCAGGACGTCTATCTTCTAACCAGCCTTTCCAGCCTTTTTCTACTGCAATTAATGGAATACGTATAGATGCTCCTCTATCTGAAATTCCCCAAGAGAAATCTGTAATAGCTGCAGTTTCGTGTAAACCTGTTAAACGTTGGTCGTTAAACTCACCGTAAACAGCAATATGTTCTTTTACAACTGGGCGGAAAGCTTCGCATATTGCAGCGTAAACTTCTTTATCTCCACATGTTCTTAGAATCTCGTTAGAGAAGTTTGCGTGCATACCAGAACCATTCCAATCCATATCTTTACCTAATGGTTTTGGATGGTACTCGATGTAGTAACCATATTTTTCTGTTAAACGATCTAATAAATATCTTGAAATCCAAAGTTCGTCACCAGCTAATTTAGCGCCTTTTGCGAATAATTGGTATTCCCATTGTCCAGAAGCAACCTCTTGGTTAATTCCTTCGAAGTTTAAACCTGCATCGATACATAAATCTGCATGCTCTTCAACGAAATCTCTACCGTGAGTGTTTTTTCCACCAACAGAACAGTAATACATTCCTTGTGGAGCAGGATAACCACCTACAGGGAATCCTAAAGGTAATTGAGTTTTGTTATCCATAATGAAATATTCTTGTTCGAAACCAAACCAGAAATCATTATCATCATCATCAATAGTAGCTCTACCATTAGATACGTGTGGCGTTCCATCGGCATTCATAACTTCAGTCATAACTAAATAACCGTTGATACGATCTGGATCTGGGTAGATTGCAACAGGTACTAATAAACAGTCAGAGTTTCCACCTTCTGCTTGTCTAGTAGATGAGCCATCAAAAGACCAGTTTCCTATTTCTTCTAATGTCCCTTTGAAGTCTTCATGCTCTTCAACTTTAGTTTTACTTCTTAAGTTTTGAGTAGGGTGGTAACCATCTAACCAAAGGTATTCTAATTTAATTTTTGCCATAATGAATATTTTATAATTGAAATATTGATAATAATATCACAAATATAAATTTTTATACTTTTACTACATATTTATTAGGGGTGTTTTAACGAATGGTTGACTTATTTTTATTTATACCCTACTTTTTTGAGGATTATTTTAAAAAAAGTTGATTATTTATTGAAAATACTGAAAAAGTGTTAATAATATAATTGGTGATTTTACGGAATTCTTGATTTTGGTGCCTATTTTTGCCTTAAAATTTAATACAGCCAATTAGTATTAAAGATTTTAAGAGTTATTTTGAAGAATTATTAGAATATATTAAATTGTTTTAGAAAATGTCTACATTAAGATTTCATGCTGTAAAAGAATCATTGGCTTATAAGCCATTGCATATCGAAGAAAAGGAAAGGCGATCGGATCTATTTGGTAGAAACGTATTTAATGAAAATACCATGCGCCAATATTTAACCAAGGATGCCTTTAATGGCGTTATGAGTGCAATAAACCATGGTAAAAAAATAGATAGAAATATTGCAGATCAGGTATCTTCATCAATGAAGGATTGGGCCTTATCTAAAGGAGTTACACATTACACGCATTGGTTTCAGCCATTAACAGGTGCAACGGCAGAAAAACATGATGCTTTTTTTGAAACTATTGGTGGCGGTATGGCTATCGAGAAATTTGGTGGCGACCAATTAGTACAACAAGAGCCAGATGCGTCGAGTTTCCCGAATGGCGGTATTAGAAATACTTTTGAAGCTCGTGGTTATACTGCTTGGGATCCTACATCTCCAGCTTTTATTTATGAAACTACACTATGTATACCAACTATTTTTGTAGCATACACCGGTGAGGCTTTAGATTTTAAAACACCTTTATTACGTGCGCTTAATGCAGTAGATACTGCGGCTACGGCTGTATGTCGCTATTTTGATAAAAATGTTAAAAAAGTAACTAGTTCTCTGGGTTGGGAGCAAGAGTATTTTTTAATTGATAAAATGTTGGCCGCTAGCCGTTCAGACATTACGCTTACTGGACGGACGATGCTTGGGCATTCTGCAGCAAAAGGGCAGCAATTGGATGATCATTATTTTGGATCGATCCCAAATCGCGCTTTAAACTTTATGCGCGAACTGGAAACGGAGTGTATGCTTCTAGGGATTCCAGTAAAAACACGGCATAACGAGGTAGCTCCAAATCAGTTTGAATTAGCCCCAATTTACGAGGAAGCAAATTTGGCTGTCGATCATAATTCGCTTTTAATGGATTTAATGGGGCGTGTAGCTTCTCGTCATAATTTTAAAGTTCTGTTTCACGAAAAGCCATTTGAAGGTATGAATGGTTCTGGGAAACACAACAACTGGTCACTTTCTACCGATACAGGAGTAAATTTACTAGGTCCAGGAAAAACACCAATGAGTAATTTACAATTCCTTACCTTTTTTATAAACACAATAAAAGCAGTTTATAAGCATGAGGCATTGTTGCGTGCCTCTGTGGCATCTGCAAGTAACGATCACCGTTTGGGAGCTAGTGAGGCGCCACCGGCTATTATGTCGGTTTTTATTGGCGAGCAACTTACTAAGGTTTTAGACGAGTTGGAAGGTGTAACCAAAGGGAAATTATCTCCGCAAGAAAAAACAGAACTTAAGCTTAATGTTATTGGTAAAATACCAGATGTTTTGCTAGATAATACGGATAGAAATAGGACATCATCTTTTGCTTTTACAGGAAATAAATTTGAGTTTAGAGCTGTAGGTTCTACCGCAAATTGTGGCAATCCTATGACGGTTTTAAACACTATTGTTGCTAAGCAATTAAAAGATTTTAAAGTTGAAGTAGATTCTTTAATCAATAAAAAAGATTTAAAAAAGGACGAAGCTGTTTTTAATGTATTGCGTGAATATATTAAGGAGACTAAGGCTATTTTATTTGAAGGTAACGGTTACGGAAAACCATGGGAAATTGAAGCTAAAAAGCGTGGGTTGAGCCATAATAAAACTACTCCGGAAGCTTTAAAAGCTAAAATTTCGAAGCAAACCATTGATTTATTCGAAGAAATGAATGTAATGACTAAGGTAGAAACCGAGGCGCGTTACGAGATTGAAATGGAAGCTTACAGTAAGCATATACAAATAGAAGGTCGTGTTTTGGGAGATATTGCTAGAAACCATATTGTGCCAACAGCGATAAAGTATCAAAATGTTTTACTAAAGAATGTTCGCGGATTAAAAGAAGTTTTTGGAGAAAAATATCTAGATGTATCTAAAGAACAAATTAATTTAATTCAAGAAATTTCTAATCATATAGAAGGTATAAACTCTAATGTTACTAAAATGGTAGACGAGCGCCGAAAAGCAAATGCAATGACTGATATTGAAAAGCGTGCTTTAGCGTATGCTAAAAAAGTGAAACCACTTTTTGACGATATTAGGTACCATTGTGATAAGTTGGAAATGTTGATTGATGATGAACTTTGGCCATTAACTAAATATAGAGAATTGTTGTTTACACGATAATTAAAGTTTTGTGTGTTTTTTCGATATTAAAAAATTAATAGGAAGTATTTGTAACGCTTGTTTTATTAGTTTTTATTAAAAAACATGGAGAATTGAAAAATAATAATGGGTTTATCCTATTAAATATTAAAACTTATAAAATCCTGTTTCAAAAAAGTGGGGTTTTTTCATTCAAAAAAGTAAATTTGCAACATAATAAGATATTATGAGTCAAGAAGTTTCAAAACGATACGCACAACGAGGAGTTTCAGCATCTAAAGAAGATGTACACAATGCTATTAAAAATATAGATAAAGGTTTGTTTCCTAAAGCTTTCTGTAAAATAGTTCCTGATTATTTAACTAATGATGATGATTATTGCTTAGTAATGCATGCAGATGGGGCTGGTACAAAATCGTCCTTAGCTTATATGTATTGGAAAGAAACTGGAGATGTATCCGTTTGGAAAGGTATTGCTCAAGATGCGTTAATTATGAATATTGACGATTTATTATGTATTGGAGCTACAGATAATATTATGTTATCGTCTACCATTGGTAGAAATAAAAGTTTAATTCCAGGTGAAGTACTTTCGGCTATTATAAATGGAACGGAAGAGCTTTTGGAAGATTTAAAACCGTTTGGAGTTACCATTCATTCTACAGGTGGTGAAACTGCCGATGTTGGCGATTTAGTACGAACTATAATTGTAGATTCTACCGTAACAGCGCGTATGAAACGTTCTGAAGTGATTGATAATGCCAACATAAAAGCAGGTGATGTTATTGTTGGTTTAGAGAGTTTTGGACAAGCTACTTACGAGAAAGGATATAATGGCGGTATGGGAAGTAATGGTTTAACTTCTGCAAGACACGATGTGTTTAGTAAGTATTTGGCCGAGAAATATCCTGAAAGTTTTGATGCGGCAGTACCTGAAGATTTGGTGTATTCTGGTGGAGTGAAATTAACCGATGCTGTTGAAGATTCTCCAATCGATGCTGGTAAATTAGTATTATCACCAACACGAACTTACGCGCCAATTATCAAGAAAATCTTATCGGAATATAAAAGTGATACTATCCATGGTATGGTACATTGTTCTGGTGGAGCACAAACTAAAATTCTTCATTTTGTGGATCAATTTCATATTGTAAAAGATAATTTATTTCCAATTCCACCACTTTTCAAACTAATACAAGAAGAATCTAAAACGGATTGGAAAGAAATGTATCAGGTGTTTAATTGTGGTCATAGAATGGAATTATATGTATCGCCAGAAATTGCTGAAGACATTATTGCAATATCAAAATCTTTTAATGTTGATGCTAAAATAATAGGTAGAGTAGAGGCTTCAGAATCTAAAAAACTGACTATTAAAAGTGAGTTTGGAGAGTTTGTTTATTAAATTAAATTGTATAATTTAAAAGCGTAGTTCTGTGTTTTTTCAGAATAAAATTGTAGTTATTCTATACTTATAATAAATTTGTATGGTATATGATTTTTAGAAAAATGTTGCTTCATATAATATAACACCTAGGATATCGTTAAAATGGTACGATTATTGATATGTTAAATAATTTTAAAAAACAACCTAACATAACCATGAAAAAGTTTTTCTTAATTATAGCTTGTTTGCTTATTCAATTTGTTGGTGCTCAGCCAGATTCGTTATTCTTAAAAGTGGCTACTCCAAAATATGAGGGCCCGAAATGGGTACAAACAAACAAATTTTCTTTCGATTTAAGTGAGGTCACATTTGTAAATTGGAATTCGGGTGGTAGTAATTCAATTTCTGGATTAGTTGGTTTAGCAACAAGCGCTAACTACAGTGATAAATATTTTTATTGGAAAAATAGTGGACGTTTTAGTTACGGTATAAATAAGCAAGAATCTAGGGAGCTTCGTAAAACAGACGATGTTATAGAAATAAAATCGAGTATGGGTTTTAACCCCGACTTAAATTCAAATTGGTTTTATTCGGCGCAACTTACATTTAGTACACAAATAGCTAATGGTTATAGTTATCCAGATACAGATACTCCAATATCTAAACTTATGGCGCCAGGTTATATGTTTTTGGGAGCTGGTATGGAATATGGTAAACAAATCAAATTGTTATCTTTTTATTTTTCGCCATTAACTTTAAAAGCAACATTTGTTTTAGATGAAGACTTAGCTAATGCTGGTTCTTTTGGTGTTGAAGCGGCTGTTTATGATGATGATGGTGGTTTATTAAAAAGTGGAGAGCGTTTGAAACAAGAGGTTGGTATCTTAATGACTAATAGTTACGAGATGGAATTAGCTAAAAATATTAACGTTAAAAACCAAGTAAGTATGTATTCCGATTATATTAATAATTTCGGAAACGTAGATATAGATTGGCAATTAGATTTCGATTTTAAAGTAAATAGTTTTGTTAGAGCAACCTTAGGCTCGCATTTACGGTATGATGACGATGTTAAAACAACTATAGAAACAGATGTTGATGGTGAAACAGAAGAAGCTGGAGCCAAAGTGCAATGGAAACAATTTTTAGGTGTTGGCTTTGCAGTAGATTTCTAAATAGTAAATACTTTGGTAGATTTGTTGAGCTGTCTCATTTTTTTGTAATTTATATTTATAAATGGTCTTTATTCTACGATTCTTTTGGATGTAGAAACTAATTTTATCTGCATTAGTCGCTTTTATTGATCAAAATAAAAGATGATAGCTTGTAAAAGTTAATTGAAAACAAAATCTCTTATAAGAAATATATTACGTTAAATAACTGTTTAATCCTGCGTTTTACGTATGTAAGCTGCTTTTTTGCAATTAGAAATTATAAATAACCTCGTCTCATGAGAATTATTTAAAAGCTAGTAGTTTATTTCGGATAGTATATCTAAATTAGGTGTTTTTAAAATGGAATTCTCTTGATTTATAGCAAAGCAAAAAGGTATATTGAATGTTAAGTATTAAAAATAAGGTATACTTAATAGCTAGTTTCTTCTTTATATGGAGTTGTTACGTCTTATTTTCTAATTATAGCTTAAATGTTATATTGCTCGCTGAGATTGCTTTTTTTATTGTTTTTTTGAAACATAAAACTTCCACAGACTGGTCCGTTATTCTATTTTGGTCGTTTTTTATCCTATCGGAACTGCTCTTTACTTTCTCTAAAGATTATATAAATATACTATTGCCAACGCTTTTAAAACTGTTTGGATATTTAATGCTGTGTGTTTGTGGTTTTTCTAAGCAAAAAGCATTGAGTGTTAAACGTTTTGATTATTTGATTTACGGTTTACTTATTTTCCTTAACACCTATGTTGTTAGGGCTATCATAGATATAATAGAGCCTTTTATTACCGTAAAGTATTTAGTCGAGCTGTATTTTGTATTAGGTCTGGCTCTCATTTTTTTAGGTGCTTTTGCAATTCGATACCGGTTGATTGGTGATTCGAAATCTAAATATTTTGCCCTAGGAGTTTTGTTTTTAACTCTTTCCGAAATAATTAGGGTAATTGCCCATAATCTTAATCTTCTGTTTCTACATTATTTTCAATATTTTTTCTTTTCGTTCGGTTTAAGTTTTTTTGTGTTGTTTTCTATTGTAGAGAATAAAAATGACAGCGCATTTAAACTAATTAAAACTAGAGGGGTTTAAATACTTCAAATCCTCTAATTCGGTTACACCTTTAATAAGTTTAGAATTACCATTTTTAATAAAATAAATGGCATCAGCAAGTTCTAGAATATGTTTATACAAATGGTCTGTAATTATAATAGCTTTGTGTTGTTTTTCTTCGGAAATAACTTTTTTTATTCCTTCTATATTAATCGGCGACAAGTGAGTAAAAGGTTCGTCTAGTAAAATCAATTTTGTATTACTTTTAAGTATAATGTAGGTTTCAATTAAGCGGCGTTCTCCACCCGATAGTTTACCTAATTTTGTTTTTCGATAATGTCCAAAAGTTTCAAAATGAACAGTGAAATCTTTCCAAGAAACCTTAAACAACCAAAATACTGTTTTAACTTTTAAATATTTAGGAATAACATAGTGTTGCGGTAAATAGCCAACTAATCTAGTTTGATATAAAGGTTTCAAAATAGGTTTGTTATCTACGCGAATTAATTTGTATTTAGATTCTAAATTACCAAATAAAATCTTTAATAAGCAGGTCTTTCCGCAGCCATTACTTCCTGAAATACCAGTGATTTTTCCTGTTTCAGCTTTAAGATAAATACCGTTAAGAATACGTTTATCTTTAAATGAAAGTTCAATATTATCAATTTCAAAAATCATATAAATTCTTTCAAAATTAAAAGAAAAGGAAGGCTTAGAATAAAATCGATAATAAAAATATAAGAAAATAGTTTAAAAGTAGAAAGACCTAGATTCTTGTAAAATATTAACTTCCGTTTGGCATTAGTTTCATTCATTAAATACCATAAAAAAGCCAGCATAATCAATTTTATAAAAAAAATAGGAAATAAACTATAGTCTATAAGTACTAGAAAAAAATTAATACCAAAAGACCATAAAATATATGGTCGATAAAATATAAATAAGGCAGATAATTGTTGCATATTATTAGCTATAACGAAAAATAATGTAAATTATTTCTAAAGTTGTGCTAGTTCGGCGCAATGTAATCATAGAAAATTCATAAATTATCGTATTTTTGATTCCCAATTAAATAAGGCAGATGTTAGAGAAGTTACAAATAGTAAAACAACGTTTTGATGAGGTTAGTGATTTAATTATCCAACCGGATATTATTACAGATCAAAAACGTTATGTAGAACTTAATAAAGAATACAAAGACTTGCGAATCCTTATGGATAAACGTGAGGAATATTTAGAGTTTACAAATAATTTAGCTGAAGCTGAAGAGATAATTGCAGATGGTAGCGATGCAGAAATGGTAGATATGGCCAAGATGCAATATGATGAAGCTAAAGAAGGTATCCCGAAGTTAGAAGAAGAAATAAAGGTGCTTTTAATACCGAAAGATCCTGAAGATTCTAAAAATGCAGTAATAGAATTGCGTGCAGGAACTGGTGGAGATGAAGCGAGTATTTTTGCAGGCGATTTATTTAGAATGTACAGCAAATACTGCGAAGGTAGAGGCTGGCGTGTAGATACGGTAGATTTTAGTGAAGGTACAAATGGTGGTTTTAAGGAAATCCAGTTTGAAGTTACAGGTGAAGATGTTTACGGAACTTTAAAATTTGAAGCAGGAGTTCATCGTGTACAACGTGTGCCACAAACAGAAACTCAAGGTCGTGTACATACTAGTGCAGCAACTGTAATGGTATTCCCAGAGGCTGAAGAATTTGATGTAGAGATTAACCCAAAAGAGGTTCGTGTAGATTTTTTCTGTTCTTCAGGACCTGGTGGGCAATCGGTAAACACAACCTATTCTGCGGTGCGTTTAACTCACATCCCTACAGGTTTAGTGGCACAATGTCAAGATCAAAAATCGCAACATAAAAATAAAGAAAAAGCCTTTAAAGTATTACGTTCACGTTTATACGAAATGGAATTGGCTAAAAAGAACGAAGCCGATGCTGCTAAACGTGGTAGTATGGTGTCTTCGGGAGATAGAAGTGCTAAAATTAGAACTTACAATTATTCGCAAGGCCGTGTAACCGATCATAGAATAGGGTTAACACTTTACGATTTATCAAACATTGTAAATGGTGATATTCAGAAAATTTTAGATGAATTAATGTTAGCTGAAAACACAGAGAAGTTAAAAGCTAATACTGATATAATTTAACATGAAAATCAGGATATTCTAAGTTGTTTATTTCTTAGAGTATCCTGATTTTTTTTATTTAATATTAAATCGTGATTTCTTTTTTAATTGGAAGTAATTACACAAAAGTTTCCTTCTACAGAAAAATTAAGGCAGAATGACAACAAAGCAACTTATTGAGCAAATAAAAATTAAAAAATCCTTTTTATGTATAGGGTTGGATGTGGATTTAAATAAAATACCACAACATCTGTTAAAAGAAGAAGATCCAATCTTTGTTTTCAATAAAGCTATTATCGATGCCACTCATCATTTATGTGTAGCCTACAAGCCTAACACAGCTTTTTATGAAGCTTATGGTATTAAAGGCTGGAAATCATTAGAGAAAACTATAAAGTATTTAAATAAAAATTACCCAGAGATTTTTACAATTGCCGATGCTAAACGTGGTGATATAGGTAATACAAGTACCATGTATGCTAAAGCTTTTTTCGAAGATTTAGCATTCGATTCTGTTACCGTTGCTCCATATATGGGGAAAGATTCTATAGAACCTTTTTTAGCATTTAAAGATAAACATACTATTATGTTGGCGTTAACATCTAATCAAGGTGCTTTCGATTTTCAAACAAAAACAGTTGATGGACAAGAGCTTTACAAACAAGTATTAGAGACTTCTAAAACTTGGAAAAACTCAGAGAATTTAATGTACGTTGTTGGTGCTACAAAGGCCGAGTATTTTGCCGATATTAGAAAAATTGTTCCAAATAGCTTTTTATTAGTTCCAGGTGTTGGAGCTCAAGGCGGAAATTTGCAAGACGTTTGTAAATTTGGCATGACGGATAATGTTGGTTTGTTAATTAATTCTTCAAGAGGAATTATTTATGCTTCTTCCAACGATGATTTCGCAGCAGCGGCAGCAACAAAAGCAGCCGAACTTCAACAGGAAATGGAAATTATTTTAAGTTAAATTGTTTTTTTATTGTCCTTGAAATTACTTTCCATTCAAACTTATTTTAAATTATAAAATGTGTTAGCTACTTGTTTTATTGATGTTTTAGTTTAAAAAACACCTATTGTAACCATAGCTTATATTCAATTAACACTAGTTTATATCTTCTTTTATAAATAAACACGAAATTGCATGTATAATTAAATATAGGTAATGCGGTTTTTTCAAATTTTCTTGATTTTTGTAATAACAATATCTTTCACATTAAAAAGTTATGCTATTCACGAAATTTACGTTTCTACAGAAGGTAGCGATCAAAATTCAGGAATTAAATCAGCTCCATTTGCAACTTTTGGACGTGCAGTAAAAGCATTAGAAAAATTTTCAGGAAAAGAAGCTGTTACTGTTTGGTTTAATGAGGGAACGTATTATCTTAACGAAACTATTCTGCTAAACTCTAAGTTATCAGGAACGGCTGAAAATCCAATTGTATTTTCAAGTTTACCGGGAAATGAAGTATTTATCAAAGGTTCAAAATTACTGAAATCACTTCCGTGGAAAACATATAAAAGCGGTGTTTATGTCACTGAAATACCAGAACACCTCAATTTCGATCAATTATTCGTAAACGGAAACCGAAAAATTAGAGCCCGTTACCCCAATTATGATTACGAAAATCCTTTAAGAGGAGGAAATGGGTATTTGCAAGTTTCAGATGGAACCAATCGCCGTTATGATACTTGGTTTGGTTTAAAAGATAAAGATATACCTACTCGTGATTGGGAAAATCCATCAACAGGAATTGTGCACGCTTTCCAAAGTCATAATTGGGGAAACATGCAATACCGCATTAAAAGTATTGATAAAACAGAGAAGAAAGTGTTTTTAGGAGAAGGAGGTTGGCAATTGCAACGTGCGTATGGTATTGGTGGAAAAGAGAATAAAGGTTCTTGGTTTTTTATCGATAATATTTTTGAAGAACTTGATGTTGCGGGCGAATGGTTTTTAGATTCAGAAAAACATTTATTGTATTATTTTCCAGAAGAAGGTGTTGATCTTAATACTGTAACTTTTGAAGTTCCTATTTTAAAAGATTTAATTCAACTAAAAGGCAGCGCTGATAAACCGGTAAAGCACATTTCAATTTCTGGTTTTAATTTCACACAATCTAAAACAACTTTTATGGATACCTATGAGCCTGTAGCACGTGGCGATTGGGCTATTCATCGTGGAGGTGCTATTTTTATGGAAGGCGCCGAAAACTGTTCTATTACAGATAATAACTTTGAATATTTAGGTGGAAATGGTGTTTTTATGAGTGCTTATAACCGGAATAATACGGTAAGCAGTTGTCGTTTTGTGCATGTTGGAGAGAGTGCTGTTGCATTTGTAGGTTCGCCAGATGCGGTACGTTTTTATCAAACTTGGGACGATCGAGAAATTGATGGCGGAAATTGGGATGATATGCGTAAAAATATGGATTTAGAGCCTGGACCAAAATCGCCTAATTACCCTAAAAATTGTACCATAGAGAATAGTGTTATGCATGATTTTGGAGACTATGGTAAGCAAGTTGCTGGTATTTATATTTCAATGAGTCATAAAATAAAGGCATCGCATAATACCATTTACAATTGTCCTCGTGCAGGAATTTGTATAAACGATGGTACTTGGGGTGGCCATATTATAGAATTCAATGATATTTGGGAAACTGTTAGAGAAACAGGTGAGCATGGTCCTTTTAATTCGTGGGGACGTGAACGTCAATGGCGAGGATCTCGAGGTACAGACGAGCAGTTTTTAAAAGAACTGGCCAAGCTAGATGCTATTGATAATGTAATTATAAGAAATAATAGAATTGCTAATTACCGTAAATCTATAAGTGCCGGAAACTGGACTATCGATTTAGACGATGGCTCAAGTTATTTTGAAATTTACAACAACCTAAATTTAGGGTCAACCATAAAACTTCGAGACGGTATGGAGCGTAAGGTATTTAATAATATTACTGTAAGTGCGGTGCCTTTAGGTTGGCATGTATGGCCTAAAAATTCTGAAGATGAAATTTATAAAAACATCTTTGTGATTTCTGGAGCTTTACCTGGAAAGAACGAACCAACTAAAAAGTTTATTCGTGATGTAGGTTTGCCTACAGAGACAAAATGGAGTGAACACTACGATAATAATATGTATTGGAATATTAATCATCCAAACGATTTCGATATTATTGACGGTGTGGGTTTAAAATCTTGGCAAGAAAAAGGTTATGATATTAATGCAGTTTCAGGAAATCCATTGTTTGTAAATCCTTCGGAAGGAAATTATCAGGTACAAGAAAATTCGGAGGCATTAAAATTAGGGTTTAAAAACTTTCCTATGGATCAATTTGGTCATCAAATGACGCGAATAATACCGTTTGGTGGTGAGTTTTCAGAAATACAAATTGTTCAATTGGTAGTTGATAATAGAGTCGAAAAAAATGCTAAAATATACTATACTTTGGATGGTACAGAGCCGACCATTAATTCTATAGAGTATTCTAAGCCTATTCAACTTAAAAAATCTAGAATTATAAAAGCGCAAACTTTTGATTCTAATGGAGTTGCTGTTGGTTTTGTAAATGAAACTACTTTTGCTAAGGTTGAAAAAGTGATTTACCCAAGTTGGTTAAGTACATTACTTGCTGGTAAATATGAAGGTGAAGTTGAAAATTTGAAAAAAGCACTAATTTTAGAAGTTAAAGGAGCGGTTATGATAAATATTGCAGATGATCCTGATTTGATTGATGCAACAGGTGGTTATAATTTTGGATGTTATATTCAATCACTTAATCTTGAAAAATCTCAAATGTGGACTAAAGCTAAATTAGATCGCGATTGGGTAATACAGCAAGTTAATGGAAATAAAGTACAAAATATTAGCGACTTAAAGAATTACCTTAAAAAATTTAAAGGAAATAAAGTAACTGTTATTGCTGTTAGGGATTATAAAGAAAAGAAGTTTAAAGTTGAATTTTAGTATGAATTCATTCAAAATAAATACCAAACTAGAAAAATAAAACTAAACTATTGTCTTATCATGATAAATAAATTATCCATATTTCTGGTGTTTGCTCTTTTTAATAGTATGCTAATAGCGCAAACTCTTGATAAAATTCCTATGCCAACAAATCTTGAGCAAGGTTATCCTCGTTTGTATATTACTCAAGAAGGTAAAAAGGATTTAGAAAAAACAATTAAGAAGGAATCTTGGGCAAAAGATGTTTTGCAAGGTATCCATAATCGTATTGATACTTACGTTGTGCGTCATGTTGAAGATCCTGAATGGATGGTGTCTCGTTTACAAATGCATTGGAAAACAAAAGCGACTAATATTTATGTTAATGGCATAAACTATTCTCATGCAGATGGTGAAGCGCCTGTTCCAACGGTTCGTTTTGTTGGTTCTCGAGATTACACAACACCTTACGGAACTCCCAAATTGGAGGATATTGTGCCTTATATGGATGATCCTCGTGGTCTGTATTATCCCAATAGGAGTAAAGAAGGAAATCCTTTTGAATGGGTAGATCCATCTAAAACAGGGCGAGTAATTTACAATATTAATGAGAAAATAATTGAATTAGCACGAGATGCTTCATTTACATATTGGCTTGAAAATGATGAGCGTTTTGCTAAATTTTCTTATGATATATTTCATACTTATATGGAAGGCATGTCTTACCGTAGTGAACCTATAGATTTAATGAATGGGCATATTCAAACACTTGTTGGTTTTGCGAATTTTCAAGTAATACATGAACATGTTCTTATTGATATTGCTGAGCTTTACGATTTTTTACATCCATATATTGAAGCAAACCATGCAGAAGATATTGCTATGTATGATAAAACCATAAAAAGATGGACAGACCAAATTATAAAAAATGGCGTGCCACAAAATAACTGGAACCTCCACCAGGCTAAAATAATTTTAAAAGCAGCGATGGTGTTGCAGAATAATAAAAATTATGAAGATGGAAAAGGACGAGAATATTATATCGATTATATTTTAAACGAGACTTCTGCTCGCCAATGGTCATTAACTAAATTTATGGACTTTGGATACGATGAAAATAATGGAGTTTGGGCAGAATGTCCCGGATATTCTCAAGGTGTAACTAAAGATTTAACAGCTTTTATTAAGGATTTTGATAATACGTTCGATCATAATATTTTACCCTATATGCCAGTTATGGAAAAGGCAGTGAAAATGTTACCGCAGTATTTATTTCCTAATGGGCAAACGGTGGCTTTTGGAGATTCTAATTATGCGGGGATTGGTACAGAGGCTATTACAAACATGGTACGTGTTGCTCAAAAAAATAAAGATGAAGCGCTTGAAAAAGAATTTACGGGTATGTATCGTTTATTTACAGAAGATACAAAGGATTCTGACGGCAAAAGAAGAAAACCAAAAGCTGATATTTCTTCTTTTTTTGCTAGTAAACCTTTGGAGTTTAACCCAAAATATGAAAAAGGAGATATAAACGATTATATCACTCAAACCTTTTACGCGCCTAATGTAAGCTGGCATGTACAACGTATGGGAGCTGGTAAAAATGGTATGATGGCATCATTAAATGCATCTTTAGGAAACCACATGCATGCCAACGGAATTAACATGGAATTGTACGGAAAAGGTTTTGTTCAAGGTGCAGATCCAGGGAAGGGCGCAGGATATCTTCAACCCATATATTTAGAGTTTTATTCTCAGTTTCCTGCACACAATACGGTTATGGTCGATGGGGTTTCATCATATACCGAAATGTTTAGTAATCATGCATTTGACTTAATGGGTGAGTATCCTAAATCAGAAAAAAAATCTGGTTATTATTCTGATATTACTTATTCCGATGTTTATTTTTTAGAACCTGAAACTAGAAGTGACCAAAATAGAATTGTTAGTACCGTAAAAACAGGAGAAGCTACAGGCTATTATATTGATATTTTCCGTTCGAAAAAGCAAAGAAAAGGGGATAAGTTTCATGATTATTTTTATCATAACTTAGGGCAAACCATGGAAGTATTGGATGCTTCTGGGCAACCATTAAACCTTGCACCAACCGAAGAGATGGCTTTTGCTGGTGGGTATTTATACGCTTTTGATTATCAATGGGATAAGAAGTCTATCAAAACTAATAAAGATTATCAAGCACAATGGAAAATTGATAGACCAGAAGGTGAAGAAGATGTGTTTATGAATCTTTGGATGATGGGATCGGAAAACAGAAAAATATTTTCTTTAAAGTCACCACCTAACAAAGCTTTTAAAGGAAACCACGGTATGCCTTATGAAGTTGATAAGAAGCCTTATTTAACTTTTGCAGCGCGTCAATATGGAGAAGCCTGGGAGCATCCATTTGTATCGGTTTACGAACCTTTTACTTCAACTGAAGGGAAAAGTATTTCATCTATAAAAGGTTTTAAAGATGAAAACGACGGCACAGAGTTTGTTGGTTTACATGTTACGAATAAGTCGGGACGAGAAGATTTTGTTTTTTCATCTAAAAACCAGAAAATGGCAACATACAAAGGGATCTCAACTAATGCTGATTATGCTTTAGTGGGAAATGAAAAAAATGGAGATATCGTTTTGTTTATGGGTAACGGTAATCATTTAGAAACGAATGAATTTAAAATCAATACAAGTGCATTAGGTAATGTGGTTTTAGAGAAAAAAGCAGGACAATTTATGTTGCATAATGAAGTGCCTGTAATCATTACTTACAATAAGAAAGCATATAAATTTGAAGCAAGTGATTCTCGAATAGTAAATTTAAAATAGTATGAAAATAGCACGAACAAATATAAATTTAATGAAATACTTTGGTTTAATATGTTTTTTAGTAGTTTTTGCTTTTCCGCAGTCTACAACGGCTCAATCTTTCGAAGGCTACAGTTGGGAAACACTTGAAACTAATGGAAAACCCGTAGCCCGTCACGAAGCTGCTTTTATTGAAGTTGACAATAAGTTCTATTTAATGGGAGGAAGGCGAATTCAAGAGGTTTCCATATTTAATCCTAAAACGAATACTTGGACAAGTGGAGCAAAACCACCGATTGAAATTCACCATTTTCAAGGAGTTTCATATAAAGGAAATATATACGCTATTGGGGCACATACAGGAAAATACCCGCATGAAACGCCTTTAAAGGAAGCCTATATCTATAACCCTAAAAAGGACAGTTGGGCAAAAGGTTTTAAGATGCCCGAAGAGCGAGTGAGAGCTTCAACTACCGCAAATATTTATAAAGATAAACTTTATATAGCTTGCGGAATCATTGATGGTCATTGGGATGGGCATGTGAAATGGTTTGATGTCTACGACTTTAAAACAGGTAAATGGGCAAAATTACCAGATGCTCCTCGAGCTAGAGATCATGCAACCTCTGTAATTTGTAATGATAAATTATATCTTTTGGGTGGTAGGATTTCTTCGGGGAATATTAAAAAAGTATTTGAACTGACGATACCAGAAGTAGATGTTTATGATTTTAAAACGGGTAAATGGAGTACTATGGATAAACCTGTGCCAACGCAACGTGCTGGTTGTACCTCCATTTGTATTGGTAATAAGATTTTGTTTACAGGAGGAGAGAGTATTACCCAACCTTTGGCTCACAATGAGGTAGAATGTTTGGATACTAAAACGGGCGATTGGAGTACGTTACCATCCTTAATAACTGGCAGACACGGAACTCAACTTATCTGGAATAAAAAACAATTATATATAGCTTCCGGTTGTGGCCGAAAAGGAGGGAATCCGGAGTTGACAACCATTGAAAAATTTAGTAAATAAATAATAAATATGAAAATAATTGATTTAATAAAAAGTTTGGCATCTTCATCTGTTTTGGTGGTATTGTTTTTGGGCTGTCATTTAACTGTTTTTGGGCAAACTTCCGAAGAAAAAGAAATTCTTGAAACGTTTAAAAACAAAGAGACGGTAGTGTATAAAACAGTAGATGGAAAAGAATTGGAAATGATAATTTTCTTTCCGGATGCTGATAAAATTAATAAAAAAAATCCATGGATGCTACATGTGCACGGTGGAGGCTGGGCTGGTGGAAGTGAATATAAAATACTTAGAAAAGCGTTTTTAGGCACCTTACGATCTTTGCTTGATAATGGTGTAGTATGTGCAACAATAGAATACCGATTGGCTCGAGGTAATTCTAATGCTTACGATTCTGCGGTAGATGCTAAAGATGCTGCTAGGTTTCTTTTAAAACATGCAAAACAATATAAATTAGACAAAAAGAAATATGGTATTTGGGGAGGTTCAGCAGGTGGACACTTAAGTTTAGTGACGGCTTTGGGTAAAGATGTTGATTTTAAAGGAGATCCAAATTTATCGAAATATACTCCAAATTTTAAATGTATAGCTTCATATTTTCCTTTTACATCTTGCGTAAATCCTGATATTAGACCCAATTCTATTTTTGGTGATGGAAAACTTTTTGTTAGACTTTTAGGTGCTCCTTTAAGTGAAAAACCAGAATTAGCAAGATTGCTTAGTCCAACGGAACTTTTAGATAAAAACAGTCCTCCAATCTTATTATTGCACGGAGATAAAGATACAACGTTACCCATCATTAACTCTATATATATGATGGAGGTGGCAAAAGAGAAAAATGCAGACGTTGAGTTATTGACTATAAAAAATGCAGGGCATAGTTTTAGTGGTGAAAATATTTCGCCCTCAATGGAGGAACTTAATGATTATGCTACCAAGTTTATATTGTCTCATTTAAAATAGGAAAAGACAAGTTCGTTATTAGTAAAATATAAGGAGAATAATGAAAAATATTACGTTAATTAATCAAAATCGAGAAGGTTTTTTGATATCAAGAATGTGTTTAAGTACGATAAAGATAATTTCAATATTAATTGGGTTTTCTTCTATTGTGCTGTCTGCTCAAACCACATTAGAAGTATCCTCTTTGGTCGAATTGTGCAAAGCAGTCCAAAATAGTGATCAAAATATTGTAATGAAACCAGGTAACTATAACCTTACCGATTTACCAAGTGGAAACAGAAGAATTCTTTGTTCTGGTTCTAAAAACAGTATTGATTTGTCTGGTGTTTTTGTAAACGCTACTGTTGGAGCTACTAGGGAAAGTTATATTACTATCTCAGGTAATCTAAATGTTTTTAAGGGCGGTACCTTTGAAGATACTTATGCAAATGGACTTGAAGAAGTAACAGATTTTAGTGCTTATAATCAAGAACGTGCTACTTTGGCTTATGGGTTAAAAGGAAAGGCTGTATTGGATGTTACTGGAAATGATAACACGGTTTTAAACACAAAATTAACGGTAAGAGGTTCTTTTCCTTATGGCTATGGAAGTATCTATGGCATTGGGCGCAATAATGTATTTGGGCTGAATAAACGCTGCGGTATACTCATTAATGGTAAACGTAATACAATAGATGGTTGCGAAGTACAACAAAGGGCTTTTGGTCATGGAATTTACATGCAAGAACCTGCTGATAAATCGGTTATAAAAAACACACTTGTGGAAGGTAGAATGCGCCCTAGTGCAGATTTATATAAGGAAATTGATCCAAAAGATTTACCTGTTAGATCTAATTATAAAACCAATGGGAAACCCATTCCTAAAGATGTTATGTATCCACTTTCTGAAGATGGTATTAGAGTGTATACTCATGGAGGTAGTGTTACAGTAGAAAATTGTACTGTAAAAAAAATGAGAGGAGGTATAAGGGTTTATTTAGCCAGTAGTGCTACCGTTATTAACTCTACGGCTATTGATTGTGGGTTTACCAATTTTAATTTGCCTAAAAACGGAAAAATTTCGAGGTCTTCTGGTAATTTTGCTTACGCTCCTTTAAGTGATTTTAGATTATCAAAATCAAATCAAGATATCGAATTAACGGTATTGCCATCACCCAATGCTGTAGGCCCTCATAATGTTGCTGATATTCTGGGAAGTAATCATAATATTATTTTTCATCGTACTGAAGGGCCAATAGATACAGATCTTCGTCCAATTGTAGTGAAAGATAATAATTCTATTATTAGAAACGAAACGGAATATCCTCTTATTTTGGAGTCGTCATCAAGTGGGAATACCATTATTAGTTTTGGTAAAGTAACAGACCATGGTACAAATAATAAAGTAACGCAAATAGAAAAGGCTAAGGATATTAAAAAATAAAGTTACTTTTTTTGATTTTATATTTCCGATTTGCCAGTTTAAATATTTTAATATTAATAATCTGAATGACTTTTAACCTTTAGTTTAATTTAAGTTTTAAAAATGAAAAAACAATTTAATTATCCAATTTTCAAAGTATTAATTTTCTTATCATTGATTGTCTCTTCTAGTTTAACAGCACAGGTATCCAAAAAAACGGAGCAGGAGACTTCTTATGCCATAAGTGATGGTAGTCAATTTGTTTCAAAATCTTATTTTCCAAAATTTAGTTGGGATGCAACGCCTATGTATTATCATTTTGGTGATATTGATAGAGTGTTAAAACCAGAAGAAGTTGAATTTATAGCAAGTAGAACAGATTTTATTTGTATTGAAAAATCACATGCATACAATCTGCTTGGTGACCAAGTGCTAGGAACAAGGCATGAAGTGGAAGCATTTCATAAAATCAAACCAGAGTCTAAAGTTTTGTTCTATTACAATTCCTATTTGGCATGGCCTTATCCTCGGTTTAATCAAGATTTTACTCCAGAGGGCATTGCTGAAAACCCAGAATTAGCTAAATTCCTATTTATTAATCCAAAGACTGGGGAATTAAGGAAAAAAACCAAGCCAGCATTTTCATACTATTTTGATGCTCTAAATCCTGAATTTCGTAAATGGTGGGTAAAGTCTGCTGTTGAAGGTGTTAAAATTTCGGGAGCCGATGGTATTTTTATTGATCGAATGAATGTGGCCGTAAATTCAGATTACCCTAATGATCAGTTAGTTGAAATAGCACAAGCTAAAGGCGAAATGATGGCCGCTTTAAAAGCAGAAATGGGCCCGGATAAAATATTGATAGGAAACAACGCAGCTAGAACGAAAGAGGTTTTTCCTCACTGCGATGCTTTCTTTTTCGAACATTATAATAGTTCTGTTACTAATAAAGAAAATCTTCTTAAAGAATGGGATGATATGGTTAGAATTGCTAAAGCTGGTAAAATATCAATTTACCGTTTTGGAGCTAAAGGTAAGGGGAAAACCGACATAACAATTGGTGCTACTGGTACTAGAAACATAGAACAAAAATCAAAAGATCAATTAGAATTTTACCAAGCTTGCTTCCTAATAGGCGCACAACCTTATTCTTATTTTCAATGGAATTGGGGTTGGAATTTGGAAGATGGTAATCTAGTAGATTATCCTGCATTACAAAAACCGTTAGGGAGTCCAAAAGCAGTTTATAAACGTTTGACTCCAGAAGGATGGGAATTTACTCGTGAATTTGAGCACGCAAGTGTTTGGGTAGATACTGAAAACCGTAAAGCTAAAATAACTTGGCACTAAAGACATAGTTTAATCTCAGCCAAGCTTAGCAACCAATTTCAGAAGTATGTTATTAAAAACATAAGATTCATGCTGTAATAAAAATGCTAAAATACGAGGTTGAGGTTTAATAATAGTGCAACATCTGGTTTTGGCTAAAACAGGATAGGCAAAAGTTTTCTATATAACAATCAAAAGTGATGGTTTATAGTGAATGAACTATAATTTATACTCAAAAAGACTTTAAATATTATTTTTGTTATAGATACTTAATCTTGGCTTTTTTCTTTTAATGATTTTTAGAAAAAAGAAAAGGTAGAGTGATTTTAATAATAAATTTAGGGAAATAGAGAATACATGGTTGTTAAATTAGAAAAACTGAAACAGTTGAAATTCGTATTAAGCATATTTGTTTTCGTCGTATTTGGATTAGTAAGTTGTAAAACAGAAGACAAAGAAAATAGCAAAGCTCAAGAAGAAGAAAAAGACGATCTAGTACTTTGGTACGATGCTCCTGCTGTAGATTGGAATGAAGCGCTTCCTTTAGGGAATGGTCGTTTAGGAGCCATGGTTTATGGTCTTCCAGAGCATGAAAATATTCAATTAAACGAAAGCACACTTTGGGCTGGTGGACCGCATAGAAATGATAATCCGGATGCCAAAGGTGCACTTTCAGAAATTAGAACTCTTTTATTTGATGGTAAATATAAAGAGGCTCATAATCTTGCGAATAATAAAATTATTTCAAAAACGTCTCACGGGATGCCTTATGAAACCGTTGGTAATTTAAGGTTAGATTTTTTAAACCACGGGGAATACGTCAATTACCATAGAGCATTAGATATCGCGAATGCGGTAAACACAACCACTTATACTTCTAATGGCGTGGAGTATAAACGTGAAATGTTCACATCTTTTACGGATCAAGTTATTGTGATGCGCTTAACGGCGAATAAAAAGGGGCAATTAAGTTTTACAGCGGATATGGATCGTCCGGAGCCTGCTAAAGTTGTCGTGTCTACGGAAGGTAATGATGTTTTAAAAATGACTGGTTTTGGAAGCGATAACTTAAATAAAAGACTTAAAAATGCTGCTCTCATTAAAGGAGAAGTCGAGTTTGAATCCCGAGTTAAAATAGTAAATGAAGGTGGTAGCGTTTCAGCAACCAATAATAAGTTAGTGGTTACCAATGCCGATACGGTAACCTTATATATTTCTATAGCGACTAATTTTGTGAATTATCATGATGTTAGTGCAGATGCCCATAAAAGAGCAGCAGACTATATTTCTAAAGCAGAACAAAAAGATTACAACGAGCTATTGAATGATCATTCTAAATTTTATCAAAACTACTTTAATAGAGTCTCTTTAAATTTAGGGTCATCAGAGTTTGAAAATAAACCAACCGATGTTAGAATTAAAGAATTCAGCACCGTTAATGACCCGAGTTTAGCGGCTTTATATTTTCAATTTGGTCGTTACCTTTTAATTTCTTCATCGCAACCAGGAGGACAGGCAGCAAACTTACAAGGTATTTGGTGTAAAGATTTAACACCACCATGGAAAAGCGCTTATACGGTTAATATTAATACAGAAATGAATTATTGGCCAGCTGAGGTGACTAATTTATCTGAAATGCACGATCCACTAATTCAATTGGTAAAAGACATTTCAGTTACGGGGCAAGAAACAGCAAGAGTGATGTACGGCGCCGATGGTTGGGTAACTCACCATAATACAGATCTTTGGAGAATAACTGGACCTGTTGATGGCGCAACATGGGGAATGTGGACAACAGGAGGAACCTGGTTAGCCCAACACCTTTGGGAGAAATATATGTTTAGTGGTGATATTGAGTATTTAAAATCTGTATATCCTGCAATGAAAGGTGCTTCAGAGTTTTGCTTAAGTTTTTTAACAGAAGATCCAAACGGATATTTGGTTATTTCACCGACAATTTCACCAGAACATGCGCCTAAAGGTCGTCCGAAAAGTGTAAACATTGTAGAAAGTTCTGCAATGGACAGCCAATTGGTGTTCGATATATTAACTAAAACCATTGCGGCTGCCAAAGTGTTGAATGTAGATGCTGAATTGATTAAAAAAATGGAGACAACTTTAACGAAGTTACCTCCAATGAAAATTGGGCAATACAACCAGTTACAAGAGTGGATGGATGATTTAGATGATCCAGAAGATAAACACCGCCATGTATCGCATTTATATGGTTTGTATCCTTCAAATTTAATTTCACCTTACCGACATGCGGAGTTATTTCAGGCTTCAAAAAACACATTAATCCAAAGAGGCGATCCTTCAACAGGTTGGTCAATGAACTGGAAAATCAATTTATGGGCGCGTTTACTTGATGGCAATCACGCTTATAAATTAATGGGCGAACAAATTAAATTAGTAGGTAGACCAGATTCTCCTAAAGGCGGTGGAACTTATGCTAATATGTTAGATGCCCATCCACCATTTCAAATTGATGGAAACTTTGGTTTCACATCTGGTTTAACAGAAATGTTAGTGCAAAGTCATGATGAAGCTATACATTTAATTCCTGCTTTACCCGATGTTTGGAAAGATGGAAAGGTGAAAGGATTAAGAGCAAGAGGTGGTTTTGAAGTAAAAGAGTTAGAGTGGGAAAATGGCCAGGTTGTAAAAGCGGTTTTAAAATCTAAACTTGGAGGAATTCTTCGTGTTCGTGCATATAATGAATTGAAACTTGAGAATGGAAAACAATTAAATATAGCCTCTGGTGAAAATGTTAATTCGTTTTATCAACTGCCAGAAATTAAGACACCATTGGTTTCTAAATCGGCACAACTAAAAGAATTGTCTTTAAAATTAAGTTTTTTATATGATATTGAAACAACAGCTGGTGAAGAGATTGTTTTAGTAGCAAAAAGCTAGAAATTAGAGTTATAAGCAAAATCAGGAATAGTTAATTGATGCTTTAGCTTGGTTATTGGTCGAATTAATAAAGTTTTTTATGAAAAATATATAAAATTTATTGGGTTAGATAAATAATTAAGTTAAACCAAATATTAATAAATTATAAAAAATGAAATCATCAAAAATTGTATTAAGTTTTACTTTTTTAGTGTTTACACTTTTAGTGTCGGCTCAAAAGCAAGAGAAAGTGTCTATAGAATCCCTTCTAAATGAAATGGTAGATAGAGAAGCTGTAGCAAGTTTTCCAATAACTAATTTTAAGCTAAAACAATCAAGTAGCTATAACAGAGCTTCTAAAACCCCTACTGATACTGTAGGTTGGTTTAATAATCATGATTTTAATAAAGAAGAAAAAGAAGAAGACCATAATTATATTAGAACTGAGGAGACAAACGGTAAAAAAGAATGGGTGTTAATGGACCATGTGGGGCCTGGCGCTATTGTACGTACTTGGATGCCTTTTTTAAGTGCAGGAGAGCCAAATACAGATATTATAATTAAGATTTATTTAGATGGGAGCGACGAACCGGTTCTAGAAGGGAATATGCTTGGTTTGTTAGATGGAACAGGATTAATTCCGTATCCTTTAGCACATCAATCATTACGATCTTCAGTGTCTTTTTTCCCGATTCCTTATGCTAAAGGGTGTAAAATAACAACTAGTGAAAAACCATTCTTTTTCCAATTCACTTATAGATCGTATGATGATTTTACTCCAATAAAAACCTTTACAAAAGCAGATTTTGATAAAGCTTTACCATTAACCAAAAAGGTTGGCAATTTGTTGTTAAATCCTAAAAGTACAGATGTTGGTGAAACGGTTACTTTATCAGGTAAAATTGGTTCGAAAAAAGAAAAATCGGTAACCTTAACAGCAGGTAATGCTGCTATAAAAGAATTGACTTTAAAGTTAGACGATTATAAAAATCCAGAGGTAACGCGAACAGTTGTTTTAAAAATAGAGTTTGATGGTGAGCAAACTGTATGGTGTCCGATAGGAGACTTTTTTGGAGCAGGAATTGGTTTAAATCCTGTTGAAGGTTGGTACAGCTCAGTTGCTGAAGATGGTACTATGACCTCTAGATGGGTTATGCCGTATCAAAAATCAGGCAAAATCTCTGTAGTTAATCTCGGGAAAAAATCGATAGAGGTTGATTTAAAAGCAACGGTTGGTACTTGGAAATGGGATGCCGATAGTATGTGTTTTAATGCGGCTTGGAACGGGCAATATCCTGTGCCTACACGTCCGTTTTCAGATTGGAATTATGTCACGCTGAAAGGCCGTGGTGTATATGTTGGAGATGCGTTAACTGTTATGAATCCTGTAAAACGATGGTGGGGAGAAGGTGATGAAAAAATCTATGTAGATAATGAAGATTTTCCTTCAATATTTGGAACGGGAACCGAAGATTATTATGCCTATTCTTGGGGAGGAAAGAGTACCGATTTTTATGAACACCCTTTTCACGCACAACCACGAAGTAACATTTATAATAAGTTAAATAGAAAACCGAAAAATATTAAAGGAAAAAATACGTCTGGATATAGCACAGAAACCAGAACACGTGCTTTAGATGTGATGCCTTTTAGTAGTTCTTTGAAATTAGATATGGAAGTTTGGAGTTGGACAGATTGCGAAATGGGATACGGTGTTGGTGTTTATTGGTATGGTGATAAGCAAACTATATCCAATAGAGTTCCTAATGAAAAGGAGGTATTAAACGTGCCGCCTTTACCAAAGAATTTTCCTAATAATGAGAAGTAATAAAAAGATATTAAATATTTAATAAAATGATCAAAAAAGGAATATGTGTTTTAGGAGTTGCTTTTATCTTTTTGATGAGTTGTACTTCTGAATTTAAGTATCAAGTAGAAAAAAATCAAAACGGTATTAGAGTTTATCGAGATAGCACAATTATCAATATTGATGTGGTGAATGAGTCTATAATTCATGTAAAAAAAATAAAAGTAGGTAGTGAACCCACCACTATTCCAGATTATGTAACGGTTTTAGAACCTCAAAATGTAGCTTGGGATGTAAAGGCTACAGAAGATGTGTTAACCATTAGTACCAATGCTTTAACGGTACTTGTAAATGCAGACGGGGTTATAGAATATCAAACAAAAGATGATGGTAAATTAGTATCCGAAACAAACGAGTTAACCTATTTAACTGAAAATGGAGACCATAAAGTGTCTCAAGCGTTCGTTGCTGGAGATGAAGGTTTGTATGGTTTAGGTCAGTATCAAAGTGGTATTATGAATTGGAAAAATGTGCCTATTCGTTTACAACAATATAATCAAGAAATCGCTATTCCGTTTTTGGTGTCTACTAAAGGTTATGGTATTTACTGGCATAACTACAGTTTAACAGATTTTAATCAACCTCAAAATGAAATAGTATTTGAATCTGCAAGTGAAATTGAAACAAAGAAAGAAGACCAAGTAATACCAGAAGGTGGTGAAAAAGAAAACGTAGCAGCCTATGCAGCTCAGGAAGCTAAGAAAAAAAATATTCGTGAAACAACTTTTACGCCAACCCAAACAGGTGAGTATACCTTTTTAGCACTAAGTGATCATAATGGCCGTATGCGCGGTGAAATTAAAGTAAGTATAGATGGCGATGATGTTATAAATTATTCTACTATATGGATGCCAAGGCGCTATTCCGGAAAGAAGCACTTAGAAGCAGGAAAAACATATAAAGTGGTTTTTCAAAACACTGGATCAAAAATACCAGGAAATTTATTTTACAATAAACCAGATTACAACAAAACGGTTTTTAGTAGTACTAAAGGTAATGCCATCGATTATTACTTAATAGCTGGTGAAAACCCAGAAGAAGTTATTTCTCAATATCAAAACTTAACAGGAAAAGCGCCAATGTTTGCTAAAAGTGCTTATGGTTTTTGGCAATGTAGAGAAAGATATCATAATCAAGAAGAATTATTAGAGAATGCTCGTGAAATGCGTGAGAAAAAAATTCCTTTTGATAATATTGTACAAGATTGGTTTTATTGGCCAAAAGGGACTAAAGGACCGGAGTGGGATCCTGCTAAATATCCAGATCCAGATGCTATGGTTGATGAGTTAACAAGCTTAAACCTAAATTTAATGGTATCTGTTTGGCCAGAAGTAAAGAACAAAGCTTTAGAGAAAAAGTATAATCTTAAAAAAATAGAAAGCAGTAATTACGTAGATATTTATGACGAAGGGGTTAGTGAACGTTTTTATCGCATGTTAAGTGATTCTATGTTTCATAAAGGAGTGAAATCTATTTGGTTAGATGGAACCGAGCCTGAAGGAGTAAATAATACGAAAGTAAATACAGCGGTTGGTCCATACGAGAGTGTTCAAAACCCATATTCACTTTTAGTAACAAAAGCGATGTATGAGGGCAGAAGAGAAGAGTTTCCAATGGAACGTGTGTTTAATTTAACGCGTTCTGCTTATGCTGGACAACAACGTTATGGAGCAACATCTTGGTCGGGAGATGTTGAAGCTTCATGGGAGCAATTATCAGAACAAATTGCTGCAGGTCTAAACTTTACAATGGCAGGAATACCATATTGGACTCATGATATTGGAGGTTTTTTTAGAGATTCAAAATCAATAAATCCAGAGTTTGATAATCAATACACTAATCCAGAATATATTGAGCTGCTAACTCGTTGGTTTCAGTTTGGTACGTTTAGCCCAATTTTTAGAATTCATGGTTATGTATCTGAAACAGAAATTTGGAGATATGGAAAAGAGTTTGAAGCTACGGCTAGAAATTTCATTGAACTTCGTTACGAGTTACTGCCTTATATCTATTCGGAAGCACGAAAAGTAACAGCGGACAGTAAACTTCTTATGGCGCCTTTAGTGTATCAATATCCAAATGATAAAAATACTTGGGGTATTAAAGATCAATTCTTTTTTGGTGAATCGTTAATGATTTGTAATGTTACCGAATATAAACAACGTACAAAAGAAGTCTATTTGCCAGAAGGTGTTTGGTTTGATTTTTGGACCGATGAAAAAGTAGAAGGTCATGGTAAATTAACTGTAAATACACCATTAGATAAAACTCCAATTTTTGTAAAAGGAGGTAGTATTATACCGCTTGGGCCAAAAGTGCAATATGCAACACAAAAAACAGATGACCCAATAGTTATAAAGATATATCCAGGGAAAGATGCTGAGTATGTATTGTATTTTGATGATAATGAATCGTATAATTATGAAAAAGAAACCTATTCGGAAATTGTTTTCACCTACTCTGAAGAAAATAAAACTATTAAAGTAAAGAAAGGTATTGATAATTATATAAATTTTGAAGATTTGCCACAACATTTTATTTTGCAAATAGTAGGAAATTCTAATACAGAAGAAGTCGTTTTTGAAGGCGTTGAAACTGAAGTTGATTTTTTAAATTAAATAAAAAGAGTACTAATTAATAAATTTTTAGTTATTTCAAAAAATGCGATAAGGCAGGGTTTTTACCTTGCCTTATCGCGTTTATGGTTGTATTTTATAGTAAAAGAATCATGTGTTATAATCAATTGTTTCAGTATCAATTAACTTTATAGTTTTAAGTAAAAAAGATTAAGACTTTGGTGAAAAGCGAACTAATTAGAGAATAATTATTTAAAGCATGAAATTTAGAAGAATTTTATTTTTGATAGCCGTAATTGCTTCAATGAGTATAAGTGCTCAAAATCCTGTTTTTACTCACGTTTTTACTGCAGACCCATCACCACATGTTTGGCCGAATGATGATCGTTTGTGGGTGTACACCAGTCATGATGAGCCTGGTTCTAATAACCATTATGGAATGACGGGCTACCATGCTTTTTCTACTAAAGATATGGTGAATTGGACAGATCATGGTCGTATTCTGCATTTAGAAAATGTGAAATGGGCCGAAAGCCATGCTTGGGCTATAGATGCTGCTTTTTATAGAGGTAAATATTACCTTATTTATTGTATGAAAGAAGCTGGAATTGGACTCTTTAGAACGGGAATTGCACGTAGTGATACGCCGGAAGGACCATTTACAGATTTAGGATACGTTAAAGATGTGGAGTTTGGACAAGATCCTGCTTTGTTTATTGATGATGATGGTACTCCATATTTGTTTTGGGGACACGATCGCAAATGTTTTGCTGCGGAATTGAATGATGACTTAATGTCTATTAAAGAGGAAACTTATGTAGATTTAACATCGCAATTAAAATATGTATTTGAAGGGCCTTGGGTACACAAGCGCAAAGGAAAATATTACTTGACTTACCCGGGTTTAACGCCACGAAGATGGCCCGAAAAAATGTTTTATGGCGTTGCAGATAAACCTTTAGGGCCTTATGATTTTAAAGGTGTTTTTATCGATGATTTTGAAGGGCAAAGTGGAACCAATCACGGAGGTACTGTTACCTATAAAGGAAAAGATATCATGTTCTATCATAGTGCATGGTTGTCTGGTGGTTTAAGTGAAACACGTAATGTAATGGCAGATTATCTTGAATATGATAAAGATGATAATATCATCCCTATTGTGCCTTCAAAAGAAGGTTTAGCAAATGCAAAACGTACCAGAACAACTTTGCTTTTAGAAGCGGAAAATGGATTTGCTGCAGGTGGTGAATTATACAATGTTATTGTGGATACTTGGATAAAAGATTATAGCGGCAAAGGATACGTCACTAATTTTGATAATCCTTACGATCACGTTTCTATTTTAGCTCAAGTAGCAAAACCAGCAAAATATCGTTTTAAAGTAAGGTATGCTTCACCCGATGGAGAATCAAATCATGATATATTAATAAACAGTTTTAAATACAGTGAATTTGTTTTTCCTCAATCTAAAGAGTTTACTGAAATTGATTTTGGAATTGTTGAATTGAAAGCTGGAGATAATCTGGTACGAATATTTAAAAGAGACTGGAAACCATCAAAAGGACAATTAGCTATCGATTATATAAAGTTAGAACAAGTTTTTGAAGACGAAAATTAAAAAATTATATATTAAAAAGTAATATTGATATGAAAAATATAATAATAACAGGTTTTTTGGCCTTAATGGTACATATTGGTTTTTCCCAAGAGCAAGTCCATATTAAAGCAACAACTCATGGCGAAAAGTTTGAACATTTTTGGAGTAAAAGTGTCGGTGCTGGTCGTGCCAATGAAGGCTTACGTGCTGGTTGGCTGGAGCAGTTAGAAATGGTGCAGAAAGATTGTGGATTTGAATATGTTCGTTTTCATGGTATATTTCATGATGATATGTTCCCGGTATTTGAAAAAGATGGAAAAATCACATATAACTGGCAATATATAGATGATTTATTTGATAGAATACTAGATCTTAATGTAAAACCTTTTGTAGAATTAGCATTTTTCCCTTCAGCTTTAGCGGCAGAAAATAGTAAAACGCAATTTTGGTGGAAGGCTAATATTACACCCGATGAATCTAAATTTGGAGAATGGCATAAACTTGTTAAAGCCTTTACTCAGCATTGTGTAGATCGCTATGGAATTGACGAAATTCTTACATGGTATTTTGAAGTTTGGAATGAACCTAACTTACATTATGGTTTTTTCGATGGTACTAAATCGCAATATTTCGAGTTATATAAACAATCCGTAACAGCTGTAAGATCGGTCGATAAACGTTTTAAAGTAGGAGGACCGTCAAGTAGTAATTTTGTAGCCGATGGGCGTTACGATGGTGAAGTGGAAAGTAGAAATGGGGATCTTATTACATTTACTGCAGATAATATTAATGATTTAGAATGGAAAGGTGCTTGGATAGAAGATTTCTTAACTTACTGTGAAAAGGAAAATCTTCCTGTAGATTTTGTGTCTACACATCCATATCCTACAGATTATCCTTTTAACCCAACTACTGGTAAAGGAAAAGATTTCTCACGAAATGTAAATTCAACCAAAACTGATGTTGAATGGTTAAATAGAGTGATAAAGAAAAGTGCTTATCCAAATGCGGAAATTCATTTAACAGAATGGAATACAAGTCCGAATAGTAGAGATGCTATGCACGATTTTTTACCACCAGCAGCTTATATTGCTAAAGTGAATTTAGATTGTATTGGATTAACAAATTCTTTAGCCTTTTGGACGTTTACGGATATTTTTGAAGAAAAAGGAGGCGCAGAAAGTATCTTTCATGGTGGTTTTGGTTTGATAAATTATCAAGGTTTGGTAAAACCATCGTTTCACGCATATCGTATGTTGCATCAATTAGGAGATGAAGAAATTTATAAAAATGACTATTTGTTTGTTAGTAAAAAATCAGGTAGCGGAAAAGTTGTGGCTTTAGCATATAATTATCCCGAAGATCATTATAGTGCAGTGCCTGCAAGTATAAAAAAGATAGATAAATATGAAAGTGGAGCTACTCGCCAGTTAAAACTAGAGCTTACCGATTTGAAACCTGGAACTCAGTTTAAAATAGAAACTTTAGATAAAGATCATGGTAATATTTACAATTATTGGGAGAAAATGGGGAAACCAGAACCACCAACACGTGAACAAATTAAAGTGATGAAGCAATATGCCGAAAATTTAAAAACAGAAATTATTACTGCTGATAAAAATGGTGAATTAAAATTAGATAGAGTGCTTTCTCCGTGGAGTTTGGTTTTAATAGAGCAGGTAAATTAAACTTAAAAATTGACAATGCAAAGCAATCAAAATCGTTTTAAAATTACAGTGTTTAAAAAAAGTATCTTCTTTTTGATGTTGTTGATTTTTCCAAGTTTAAAATCACAAGCGCAAACCGAGGTAAATTCTCTAAAAGCTTTATTACCTTATTTAGATGATGATCATGTAAATGTTAAGCTGAAGTCGGGTGTTTATACCATCACGGCAAAAGACATTCAAAATGGAGATTTTTCAAGTGCAACGGTGGTAAAAAATCGCGCCAACGTACTTTTCTTATTTTCGGGAAATAACAGTGTTTACGATTTTACCGATGTAACCATCAATGTGAGCACAGAAGTATTAAGTGCTTTTCCAAGTAAGAATGAAGAGCTATACGAGATGCAAATTATAGGGAATAAAAACATCTTGAAGAATCTTACCATAGCAGATGTTGGATCTGTTAATAATGCACCAACTCGGCGTGCAACTAATATAGTCATGGATGGGACAAATAATAGAATAGAAGGATTTCATATTACTACAAAAGGGTCTTATCCTTATGGTTATGGAGAAGCTTTTGGTAAGGGAGGGAAAAGTGTTATCAATCATAGAAAACACTCGTCTTTTTTAGTAAGAGGTTATAAAAACCATGCAAAAAACTGCACTATTATTCACCGTGCATATGGTCATGCTATGTTTATGCAAGCTGCAGATTGGCCAATTATAGAAGGTTGCTATATAGAAGGAACCATGAGATCTACAGATGATATGTGGACAGAAAAAGGAACAGGTTCAGATGCTGATAAAGTTAATTTTAAAACAGTTTTTGGATATAATTTACCTAAAGGATATATGTTATGTTTAGGAGAAGAAGGCATTAGAGCATATAACGGAGGTGAAACCATTATTGATGGTAAGCAATATAGAAGAGGAACATCGAATCCAACAATTATTAACTGTACCATTAAAAACATGAGAGCGGGAGTTACTTTAACTCATGCGACTGGAAAAAAATATGTTGAAGGTACTACAGCTATTGGTTGTCAAAGAGGATTTTGTATTGGAACAGGAGATATTGTCGATTGTTATGCAGATACGCAATACGGACCAGCGTTGGGTGTAGATTATCCTAATGATGAAGGTATGAAAGCAGAAATCACCTTGTTACCTTATGATGGGGAATCTTATAACGGAAGTGGGCACGCTGCTATTATTATAGGAAAAAATCATAAAATTATTTTAAGAAATGCGGTTCAAAATGCAGATCAAAATTTAAAAATTAATATTGGAGGAGATAATAAAACTATTGGTAACCTTAAAAAAGATGAGAACTATTCAGCTTCAAATATTGTATTGCATAACTTCACTAATTACCCTGTAGTTTTAGATGCTAATAGTAAAAATAATACAGGTGTATCCGTTGGAATAGTTACTGATGAAGGTTTTAATAATCATATTTTTAAAATCACTAAGCCTGATTAATATTAATTGAATTAACCTCAATTTTTAATTAAAAAAGGTATCACATAATAAATTATTTAAAATGAAGTATAACTTAAATACGGCGTTATTAGTTTTTGTAATATGCTATACAGGTGCTGTTTTTTCACAAATTAAACTCAAGTCTTTAAACGATTTTGAACAACCTGCGGGAGATTGGCTTCAAGCAAGTCAAGTTAAAGTTGATTCTATCAATAATAAACTTTTTAATTATGAACCAGGGATAGATTGTTTTGTAAACGGAGCGAAAGGAAGAACCAAATATTTAGTAACAAAAGAGGCTTATAGAGATATTGAGTTACATGTTGAATTTATACTTCCAAAAGGATCAAATTCTGGTATTTATTTTCAAAATAGATATGAAATTCAACTCTTTGATAGTTGGGAAGCAATTAATCTTACTTTTTACGATTGTGGAGGAATACAACAACGCTGGGATAACAGTAAAAATGAAGGAGAAAAAGGTTTTGATGGATATGCGCCGAGATTAAATGCGTGTAAAGCACCGGGTGAGTGGCAGGAATTGGACGTGATTTTTAGAGCTGCTAAATTTAATTCAGAAGGAGAAAAAATCAAGAATGCTAAATTTGATAAAATCATTTTAAACGGTATAGTAATACATGAAAATGTAGAATTATCAGGGCCAACAAAAGGCGCTTTATCAGAAACAGAAGTAGCAAGTGCCCCGTTCCGTTTACAGGGAGGTCATGGTCCAGTGGCTTTCAGAAATATTAAAGTAAGAGATTTAAATCACATAAGAGTATCTAAATTAAATACATGGGTAGACCTTTTTGAAAATAATCCAGAAACAGGACCAAACTATGATTTTATTGTAAATGGAGAAGCTACGGAAGAAGAAGCAAATGCCATGTTTGAGTATAATGGAAAAGAATTAAAGGCCATGTATAAATGGCAAAAAACAGCAGCGCCTTACGGTATTGCTGTAACTAAAAAGATTTATAAATCGTACGATTTAAAATTTCAATTTAAATGGGGAAAACGTCGATTTGCACCGCGTCTTGATAAAATACGTGATGCAGGCTTATTATATCATTGCCCAGTTGGTAGTTATGCTTGGCCGCCCAGTTTAGAATATCAAATTCAGGAAGGTGATTGTGGCGACCTATGGAATATTTTGGGGGCGCATAGCGATGTGCTTAGAGAGGGAGAAATTATAAAAATTAAAAAGCGAAATTATAGTAGTTCTTCTAAGTGGTTAAATACAGAGAAAAAAGGCTGGAATGATGTGTTGCTTAAAGTCCGAGGTAATTCTGCACAATATTATTTAAATGGTGTTTTGGTCAATGAAATTACAAATGCTACCTATGGAGGGTTAACCAATACATCTGGTTTTATTGCTTTGCAAGCAGAATATGCAGAATTAGTTTATAGAAAAATAAAAATTAAAGAACTTTAATATTATAATATGAAAGCAATAAAACTAGGGATATTATCTGTTTTAATTTCAGGATATCTTTTTTCACAAGATAGACCCAATGTTATTTTTGTAATGCCAGATGATATCAGTCATAATTCATTTTCATATTACAAAGCCAATGGGCCACAAACACCCAATATCGATAAACTTGCAAAAGAGAGTGTTCGATTAACAGATTTTAATGTTTCGCCTAGTTGTTCTCCAACACGGGCTGCACTTTTAACGGGGAGGCCAAGTGATGTAGTGGGAGTTTGGCACACTATTAATGGTAGAAATATGATGCGAGCTGATGAAATTACCATGGCTGATATTTTTAAACAAAATGGATATGCAACGGGATTATTTTTTAAATGGCATTTGGGAGATAATTACCCATTTCGTCCTAAAGATCGAGGATTCGAATATGTTTCTTGGGTAAAAGGTGGCGGTACTGGCCAACAACCAGATTATTGGGGAAACACCAATAACCATGCAAATATATGGGTTAATGATACCTTGGTAGAAATGACAGATGAAGATGATGGGATTAAAGGCGCATTCACTACCAATTTCTTTTTCAACCGTTCTATGGAATTCATGGAGGAAAATATCAAAAAGAAAAAACCGTTTTTCGCATACATTCCACTAGGCACGGCACACGCACCTCATGTAATGCCTCCAGACGCTCGTAACGGAGCAGGAGCTAAAACAGCAACCATAGAAAATATTGATAAAAATATGGGAAGGTTGATAAAATTTCTTGATGATAAAGGTATTGCCGATAATACTATTCTAATCTTTACTACAGATAACGGTGGAGGTACATATCTTCGTGGAGGAAAAGGTTCTAATTATGATGGTGGAACAAAAGTACCATGCTTTGTTCGGTGGGCAGATGGAGGTCTTGGAGGAGATGGTAAAGGACGAGAAATACAACCACTTACAGCTCATATAGATTGGTTACCAACCTTTATGGATATTTTAGACTTTAATGATGTATCCGATAGACCTGAAAAATTAAAAATTCGTGGTAAAAGCTTTAAGCCATTTTTAGATTTAGATCCATCAAATGATCCTATTGAATATAAAAATAGAGCGGTTACTATTAATGATATGTGGACGGAATTTCCAGAAAAATATAAAAAACTTTCAGTAAAAAAAGATATTTGGAAAGGCAACATGATAACGCATAAATGGCGTTTAATTAGAAATAGTAGTGAGTCTGATTGGGAGCTTTATGATGTGCTTGTTGATGAAAAACAAGAGGTTGATTTAATTAACAATTCAGAAAATAATGGTATAATTATTGAATTAAAGGAAGAATATGAGAAATGGTGGCAACTTGTAGAAGAACGTTCTAGCGAATATACCCGTATTGTTATTGGTAATGCTGCAGAGCCTGAAACAGATTTACATGCTATGGATTTTCATGGTACCGTAATTTGGGAACAAGATGCAGTTAAAAAGGGAGCAAAAGGAAGCGGTTTTATTGCTATTGAATTTGAAAAAACAGGGGCCTATAATTTTGATTTACGTCGTTGGCCTAAAGAAATTGAAAAAGAAACGACATTAACTTCGGCCGGATCGGGTAAAGCTTTAGCAATAGCAAGTGCACGAATAAAAATATGGGATGGAGATACTATTTATGTAGATGAAACCAAAAAAGCCAATCTTAATGCCGACGGTGTAAAATTTACTTTAAAGAACCTGCCTAAAGGTCCTGCGTTTGTTCAAACTTGGTTTTATGATGCATCTGGCGAAATGGTAGGAGCTGTGTATTATAATTATGTGCATTCCGAGGAATTAAATTAAGAATTAGTGATTAAATAAAGACAAGATAGTTTTTAAAAGTTAAGGCTATTTAAAATAAAGAAAATCTATAATGATGAAAGTTGAAATACTAAATAGTACGCATAATACCATGAGTTTTAAAACATATAGAAAATCGGTAACAGTATTTTTTGCTGTGTTTTTTTTAATAGGATTACATATAAGTTCTGCTCAGGCCGTTGTGAATTCATTAGATGAATTGATGCCTTATTTAGAAAAAGATAATGTTGAGGTTAAGTTAGCACCAGGTGTTTATTCTATTACAGCAGCCGATGTTAAAAAAGGACAGTATCAGCAAGAGCTTAAAATAAAAAACATCACAAAAGTTTTATTGCTTTTTAAAGGGAATAATAGCACCTACGATTTTACAGATGTTACAATCAAGGTAGAGACTAAAGTATTACAAGCTTATGGTAAAGTTCAAGTACATGAGTTGCAAATTATTGGTAATAATAATGTACTTAAAAATTTAACGCTTGTAGATGATGGATCTGTGTACGATGCTCCAACGCGAAGAGCAACCAATATAGTTATAGATGGAAAAGAGAATAGAGTAGAAGGTTTTCATGTTACAACCAAAGGGTCTTTTCCTTATGGATATGGTGATGCTTTTGGTAAAGGAGGTAAAGTGGTTATTAAACATCAAAAACATAGCGCCTGTTTAATTAGAGGGGAGTCTAATCATCTTAAAAATTCAACATTTATTCATAGAAGTTATGGGCATTGTTTATTTATGCAAGCAGCTAGTAACCCAACAATAGAAGGTTGTACAGTGGAAGGAGAAGTAAGAAAAACAGATGATATGCTTGCAGAAACTTCCGGTCCTGCTTTCGATGTTGGTTTTATGACAGCATGGGGTTATAAACTTCCAACAGGATATATGTTAAGTACAGGTGAGGCTGGTATACGCGCTTATAATGCTGGAGAAACTATTATTGATGGCAAAGTTTATAAACGTGGTACTTCAAACCCAACAATACTAAATTGTACAATTAAGTACATGAGGACAGGAGTAACTTTAGCGCATGCTACAGGGAATAAAAAGGTAAAGAATTGTGTGATTATTGGTTGTGAAAATGGATTTTCTTTAGGATCGGGAACCGTGGTAAACTGTAAAGCAGATTGTGCTTATGGACCTGTTTATTCAACAACCTATGAAAATGATAAAAATTACAATGCAGAGATAACCATTATTCCGGCCATCGATCCTTATTATAACGGGTCAGGAACGGTTGCTTATATTGGCGGAAGTGGACATCATATTACATTACGTGGTACAGATGAAGTTGTAAAAGAAGGATTGCGTATTAAAGTTGGTGGCGAAAAGAATAATATAAGGTTGCAACATGGAAATTTTCCGCATCAAAACGATTTTAAAGGTGGAAGCTTTCAGATAAAGAATCTAACTAATTACCCTATATTTTTATCAGCTAAAAGTAGTCATGTAACTGGTGAATCTATTGGTGAAATTTCGGATTTAGGAACTAACAATAACATTAAGCATATTAAATAGATATGAAAAATGCAAAGTTTATTATTACTTGTGGATTAATTATTGCCATGTTGAATATGGGAAATCTTTTTGCCCAAACACCAGTTTGGCAGGGTAAGGGACGAATAGCAATAAGTTCTGACGGGAATGAACACGACCATGACGATTGGGCCGCAACACCCTTAAGTTTGGCTTTTCTTGCAGCAAAGGGACTTCAAGATAACTTGGTGCTTTATACGTATAGCGATCATGTTTGGGGAAGTAATCAAGATCATCCCACTTCAAAGTCTGGATTGAACTCATACCAGCACATGCGCGAAAGTGCTTTGAAAGGTGGAGAATGGTTTGGTTTTAATAAAACAAACTTTATTTGTGCTGTCGATAATGCAGAGGTTGCTTATACAGCTATGCGTGATGAGATCAATAAATCTTCAGAAGAAAATCCTTTAATTATTATTGCTGCTGGCCCCATGCAGGTTGTTGGTGAAGCTATTAAACGTGCCGATGTTTCTAAACGTCAATATGTAACTCTTATTTCACATTCTGGCTGGAATGATAACCATAGTGATAAACCACATAAAAACTTTTGGGATAAGCATTCGGGATGGACGTTTAAAGAAATAAAAGCTGCTTTTTCAGGAGAAGAAGGAGGTAGTTTGAAATGTATTCATATAACAGGTCAAAATGGAGGAGATGATTATGATGGCTTAAAGGCTCCAAAAGAAAAATTCGATTGGATAAAAACTTCGAAGGCAAAAAACAATAAAGCCTACAAAAAAGGTGCATGGAAATGGCTTTATTCAAGACTAGAAACTTGCGTTAAAAGAGGTGATTTCGATGCTTCGGATGCTGGAATGGTTTTGTATATAATCACTGGTGTAGAGAAAACAAGTCCAGAGTTAGCTAAAGAGATTATGGAAAATCCTGTTTTAAAATAATTATAAAGTAAAAAAAGGATGTTAGTTAAGTTTTCATGGGGCAAAAATCTGTTGGTTATACTAACAATGTTTGTCGCAAGTGTTTCATTCGTAATTTTTTTAATAAATGTTTGCGACAAATATTTTTTAGTAATGTAAAAGATTTATAATTGTTGTTACTAGGATGCCTGACGAAACATTGCTAAAGCGTAACAGAGCTAAAAATAAACTAGCTAAAAACATCTTAGTTTTATCTAATTGTTAAGTGATTGCTAATTCTTTAGTTTTAAGATTTTTTTGAATTTTTCTGACATCCAAACATGGATTGTGCATCGTATATTTAATAATAACAAAACGATATGCGCTATGAAACCATTACAAGAATTAAAAAATCGACTACAGAACTTTAAATTTTATCGACTACAAAAGGCACAAGATATTCAAGACACTAAACCTAAAACATTGATTTCTAAATGGTTTTCTGATGATGAAGATCTTTGGTTCTAATATATTTTTAAATATTGTAACATCCAAATATGGGTTTTACATCGTACATTTAATAACAAACAAAAGGATATGCGCTATGAAAATATTACAAGAATTAAAAAATCGGCTACATAAATTTAAATTTGGACGACTACAAAATAACGAAAAGGCTCAACACATTAAACCTATAACTTTTATTACAAAATCATTTTCAGATGACGAAGATTTGTTTATGTTTATATAAGCGAGAACTTTAAAAATCTTTATTTAGTAGCTGTAATTTTTAGGTAAGCCAATTTCTGTTCTCTTTTTTTTATTGAGGTGGCCTTTATTAGGGCTAAGCTCAAAAGAAATATTTTACTTTGAATTTTAAATAGAAAAATGTTAACGCTTTTTCTGTATAATATTTTAGCGCTTAATTTTTTTTGTTGTGCGCATATTTTGCAATCTACTCTTTTTTCAAAAGCATCCATAAATCTTAAAAACCACAATAGAACCTGTTTTCTTTAATAGAAAATGAGGTTGATCTTTCTATGCTTTAAAATTAAATACTATTTTATATTTTAAGGATCAAAAGTAAGGGCTTTATTTAATCTAAATTACTTTGGGGTTTCAATAGAATCGTTATCAATAGGTTGAAATGCTTTGCTTGATAAAATAAGTGTGTATCCAAATCCTAACTAAGAACTCGAGTTCGATTAATTCTTCCTTATACTTCGTTCGGAATCACAAATTATACCATTAAAAAGCATAATTAATGGAGCTATTTTTTTTGCGCTTATAAAATTTGGTGTTAAATACTAAAAAGAGCTTTAATCGAATTTCTGAATGCCTATTTTTTCAATATCAATAGGAACAATTCCCATTTTAAAAGCTGGAGACTCTTTTTTTAACCTAAAATCGTTTGTTTCAACATTATAAAATTCAGGATTGGCATACACATTATGCTTTGCAAACTTACCGTTAAACTCTTTTTGCCAATCACTAGCACTTAATATTGATTTTTCACTTCTATAATTATAAATCCCCATTTCACTAAATATTAAATTATAATCACATTCGGCTAATTTGGTATTATTCCAAGTTCCAAAACTATAGATGTCCGCTTCACCTTTCATATAAATAATATTTCTTTTATAAACATGAGATTTAACTTCCTCGTTATATTGAGTCACATTTCTTATGGCGGCTCTATTTGATTTTTCACAAATAATATAATTGTTTATTATAGTATTGTGAATGCCTTTGGCAAGTATCGGATAAATCCAAGATCCTGAATTTATATTGTAAATAATATTATTTTCAACACGCACAAAATCGGTAGCATCATCTAAATAAATGGCCATAGTTCCGCCTTCAACAGCTCTGTTTGTAATATCATGCAGCTTATTATTATAGACAACGTTATCTTTTCCGCAGCCCCAAAAAGAAATAATGCCATTATCTTCAGAGTCTTTACTTACTTGGTAAATATCATTATATGCAATAAAATTTTCTCGTGAGTGAATAAAATCCCATTTATTATCTTTTGTAACAATCTCGCCTGTATTAATTTTTATAGGAGACTCATCACCAAATTTGTCTCCCCAACGGTGCCCTTTTACACAAATACCATAACGTGGCATATCATGTATGTCATTATTGGTTATTTTATTTTGTCCACTAGCCCAAACAAATATGCCCGCACCATGACCTACAAGTTCACCACAATGGTGCAAATGGTTATTGGTTATTATATTTTTTTTATTAAAATCGGCTTTCGAACCAAATTCGGCTCTATAACCAGATAATAAAACGGCATGGAAACCACAATTTTTAATTTCAGAATTTTTAATGATGTTGTTTTGAGCATTCCAAACCATACTTACACCATTATAACCTGCATTACTTACAACACAATTATCCAAACTACAGTTATTCACATTTTCAAAATAAATTAAGCCTTCTTTATTTGCGGGTTCGTTCCATCCATTCGTTCCGTGAGTTCCCTTTTTTGTTTCAGTAAAGAAAGCACCAAAACGTGATATGGTAAATTCTATACCGCTAAACTCTATATTTTTAACAGGTGCATTTTTACCTACAAGCCTAATTACTGATTGAACAAGCGGAATAATAATTTCGCTATCATTAATGTTTTCTGAAATGGGACGATAAAATAACTCCTTTTTTTCATTGTCATAATAAAATTCACCTGGCGCATCTAAAGCTTCTTTAATTCCGGTAAGATAATAACGTCTCGGACTTCTCTTGTTTATATCGGTAACATGTAAAGTATCACTAACACTAATGATACCTTTATTTTTATCAACTGCTGCTATTGGAACAAATGCAGAAAACCAATCGTTACCTGGCCATAAATAAATTCTACTTCGGTTATTAAAAGTGAAATTAGGGTTTATATCTTCTGGATTAACTGACAAATCGAGAGCATTATTTTTTACTTCTTTCTTAGTTCCTAAAAGATATCCTTTATTGGGATATCTCGCCTCAAAAGCTCTTTTTCCATTTTCATAAATATGAAAAAATGCATCATCATCAATATCAACTGTCGTTTTAAAAAGTCCGTCGCTTACTTTTCCCCAATTGCTTAACGGTTTACCTCCTATAATTACTGGTTTTTCGCCACGATAGGCTTTATATGTTATTTTAAACCCATCTTTAGCAGAATCTAATTCATCAAAAACAATAGGTTTATCCATATAATAGCGTCCGCCACGTATGTAAATAACTATATCTTTATCTTTTTTACTAAGCCCACGAACAGCCATTTTTGCTCTGTTAATGGTTGCAAATGGCATTTTTTTTGTACCAGGATTTGTATCACTTCCGTTGGTAGCTACAAAAAAATGCGTCGTTGAAAAAGCATAAGCTTCACTTGCAGTAAAGCACAAAAAAAACAAAATAAATAAAACAGCTTTTCTCATTTCTATGGTAAAGTTTTAATTTGATTATTACTCCTAATTTCTAAAATAAATTGTTTAGTAGAATTATTTTTTAGATGAGTAGCAGCTGTTTTAATATGAATAACCTTTTTAAAAAGTAAACAAGAATAGGAATAAGTTGGTAGTTGCTGTATGTCGCAATTAAAAAACGCTTCAATTGGGTCTGAATCCTTTTTGTTTGTGTTTTTGTTAATGGTTTAATGCTGTTTTATGAACGGCATTAGTTTAATGTTAACGCTAACTTAGGTTTGTATAGGGTTTAAGTTATTTGCTACGATATCTTGATTTTAAATATTCACTAAATCCGTGAGTATAAACTATAATTTGATCATTGAAATAACTATACTTGTTTGAAGATATCTTTTTAAGACTATATTGATTACTATCTAAATATTGGAATATCGTTGAGATAAATTTAGTATCCATTCTTTTTTTTATATAGTCTAGGTCAAGAATTTCTAATTTGATTTTTCTTTTTTTCGCAACCAATTCTTTAAAAAAGACTTGATTCTGAATTTTGATTAATTACGGAATTATCTTTGGAGTGATATGCATATTTTGATATTCTATCATTAATATTTCCGATTGTTTTTTTCAATGTTGCTTAAAAATTACTTCAATTGGACTCATAACTGAAAGACGTTTTGCAAGATTGCCCAACATTTGGTTTTCAATCAATTGGATGTATCCTTTACAAAACTCATCAACAATACAAAATATTTTAATAATTTTAGAATAGATCATTACAGATAGGTTTTTGTATTAGTAAACTGTAATTCAGTACTTTAATTTGTTAGGAATCTATCTTTCTTACTGCTTAAATATTATCTAGTATTAAACGAACTCAGGTTAATTGTACCATTAGTAAATGCTAGGTTAGGTTGTAATTCAAAATATTAGTTTATATAATATTGGAGGACAGAAAGTCTTAGAAATAAGTTCTAAAAATAACAGAAGTACAACGCTATATTTATCTAAGATTCAATGCAGAATTTGTATTTTAAAAGTGAGTGATAGTTCTAAAGTGATTAGCAATAAAGCAAGTTAAGATTTAAAAAACTTTAAGTATCAATAAAATTGATTCTATGGTTTTGTAGGATTTTGAATAGCTAGTTTTTCATAAAAACCAATAATTTATACTGAATGAGCAATGAGTTATACTTCCGAACTCATAAATATTTTACTTTCGTTTATAATTAGAATTTATCTTTTTTCAGATTAATAAATATATTAGCTTAAATGACATTTAGTAAAAAATATCAAACAAATTCAGTATCGAAAAAAAGTTTATTATCATGTTTTTTATTGATGTGTATCTTGCTAATATTTGTATCCTGCAAGTCCGAAGTAAAACAAACAGAACCTAAAGAAAAAGAAAAACCAAACGTAATCTTACTTGTTGTGGACGATCAAGGTTATGGTGACATCGCGGCATTAGGTAACAAAGAAATTAAAACGCCTAATATTGATGGTTTATATGATATTAGTGCACGTTTTACGCAATATCACGTGTCTCCAACTTGTGCACCAACAAGAGCTGCTTTAATGACGGGGCATCACTCCAATAGAGCTGGTGTTTGGCATACTGTAAATGGGCGTTCGTTAATTTTAGATAGAGAAACCACTATTGCTCAGGTTTTTAAAGATAACGGCTATGCTACTGGAATTTTCGGGAAATGGCATTTAGGAGATAATTACCCGTTTCGTCCGCAAGACAAAGGTTTTGAAGAAGTACTAGTTCACGGTGGTGGTGGTATCGAGCAAACCATGGATTATTGGGATAACGATTATTTCAATGATACTTACACGCACAATGGTAAATTAGAGAAGTTTGAAGGGTTTTGTACTGATATTTGGTTCGAAAATGCCAAAAAATACATGTCTGAAAATCAAAAGAATAATAAACCATTCTTCTGTTATTTATCTACCAACGCTGCGCATACGCCGTATTTTGTAGAAAATAAATATTCAGACCCTTATGAAAATAATGAGAATATACCAAACGCTGCCTTTTACGGGTTGATTTCTAACGTTGATGAAAATATCGGGAAGCTAGTAGAATACTTAAAAGCTATCGATTTAATGGATAATACCATTTTGATTTTCTCTACTGATAATGGAACTTCCGCAGGCGCGAAAATTGAAAAAGGAGGTGATCGTTTAGATGGTTTTATTGCTAAAGGTTACAACGCAGGTATGCGTGGTATTAAAGCGAGTATGTATGAAGGAGGACACCGTGTTCCTTTATTTATTCACTGGAAAGATGGTGGTATTACTACCGGAAAAGACATTAACGAACTTACAGCACATTATGATATAGCACCAACTTTGGTAGACTTATGTGGTTTAGAAGTTAAAGAAGATTTAAAATTCGACGGAAAAAGTTTAAAACCATTAATTGATGGTCATAATGAAGAGTTTATAGATCGTGCGGTTATAACCAATTCGCAACGTATTGAAATGCCAGAACCTTGGAGAAGAACAGCTTTTATGAAAGGTGATTGGAGACTTGTTAATGGTACTGAACTTTACGATTTAAGTAAAGATCCTGAGCAGCGTACTAATATTGCCGATCAATTTCCAGAAAAAGTAGCCGCTTTTAAAGATGAATATGATGCTTGGTGGAAAGAAATCTCGCCAAGTTATAGCGATCAACCTTATATTATTGTTGGTACACCAATGGATAATCCAACAATTTTACATGGTCACGATTGGCATACTAAAGCTGTGGCAAGTCCGTGGCACCAACGTCATATCAGACAAGGTTATATTGATAATGGTTATTGGTTAGTAAAGGTTGCTGAGAGTGGTAAATATAATTTAAAATTACGCCGCTGGCCAGTAGAAACCGGTTTGGCATTAAATGGAATAGCTCCAGTACGTCCAGCTTTAGAGGGCACAACAGTTAGAGAAAGTGTAAAAAGTAAAGCGTTAACTATTAAAAATGCTAGAATTAAAATTCAAGATGAAGAGCAGTCTGTTGCTGTAGACCCCAATGCGGAATTTGTTGAATTCACAGTAGATCTTAAAGCAGGAGAAACACAACTTCAAACTTGGTTTACTTTAGATAACAAAAAAGAACTGGGATCCTATTATGTTGTTGTAGAAAAAATATAAATTTTACCTTAGACGTTTTATTATATCATTTATAAATTGACTTTAAAAAAGTATCAGGAAAGGTTGGCTTTAAAGTCAGCCTTTCAGTAATAAAATACAATATAATAAGGTAGTTAATTAAGTTGCATGCATCTTATCTATTATTTGTATACAGAAATAATCTAAGTAATTAATAGTATTAATTGAAGTATGAAAAATATATCAAAAGTTACATTAAGTCTTGTTTTTTTAATGTTTTGTGGCCTTTATAGTTATGCGCAAAAAAACAAACCAAACATTGTTATTATTTACACCGACGATCAGGGGTATGGCGATGTCAGTGCTTTAAATCCAGAAGCAAAATTTGAAACGCCAAATATGGATAGATTGGTAAATGAAGGAGTAACATTTACAGACGGACACAGTAGTGATGCCGTTTGTACACCTTCAAGATACAGTTTGTTAACAGGGCGTTATAGTTGGAGAACAAGACTTAAAGAGAATGTGGTGCATGCAGACGGACCATGTTTAATAGAGAAAGATAGAATGACTATAGCTTCATTGCTTAGAGAGCAAGGTTATAGTACGGCAATGATTGGTAAGTGGCATCTTCAAATGGAGTTTGTAGGCGATTCAAAGAAAGGTGGTCGGGATTGGTCTAAACCGTTTACAGATGGCCCAATAGAAAAAGGTTTCGATTATTTCTTCGGGATTGCAGCATCTATGAATTATGGCATATTAACCTTTTTAGAAAACGACCACGTTGTAGAGGCTCCTACGCTTTATACAAAAAAGAAAATGGACGTTACGCCACGTACGTATAGAATGACGCCGCCATATCAAGAAGAAAGAGAAAGAGGTTATGTAGAGGTAGCTCCTTCATTTAACGATGAGTTGGTGTTAGAAACCTTAGCTAATAAAGCAGTAGAGTATATAGGTACGGCAGCAAAAGAAACTAAAGAAGGGAAACCTTTCTTTTTGTACTTACCATTAACAAGTCCGCATTTACCGCATGCTACCCATCCCGATTTTCAAGGAAAAAGCAATTGTGGGAACTATGGCGATTTTATGCAAGAAACAGATTATCGTGTTGGGCAAGTATTGGATGCATTAAAAGCAAATGGATTAGAAGAAAATACTTTGGTTATTTTTTCATCAGATAATGGCGCAGAATCTAATTACGCATATCAAAGAGATACCTACGAGCATTATAGCTGTATGAATTTTAAAGGTGGAAAACGTGATATTTATGAAGGCGGACACCGTGTACCTTTTTTAATGCGTTGGCCTAATGTTATCGAAGCAGGAGGTACGGTTGATGGGCCAGTTGGTCAAACCGATTATTTCGCGACTATTGCAGATATTGTAGGGGCTGAAATTCCCGATAATGCAGGGGAAGATAGTTATAGTTTATACCCACAGATGAAAAATATTCAGGCTAAACAAGTTGAGCGAAATCTTATTAATCATTCTTTTTTCGGGAATTTTGCTATTCGCGAAGGGAAATGGAAATTAAACATGCTTAGAGGTTCTGGTGGTTCTTTAAAACCTGTTAATATAGAGCCTAAACCAGGCGAAGCGTTGTACGAACTTTATGATCTTGACAAGGATCCAGGTGAAACAACTAATCTATATTTTGAACATCCAGAGGTTGTAAACAAATTAAAAGAGAAAATCACAAATATTATTCAAAACGGAAGATCTACAGATGGTAAACCGCAATCTTTTGTTAAAGAAAATTGGAAGCAATTAACGTGGATGACTTTAAACTAAGTACTCTTTTTAGAATTCGAAACACTCAGTTTGCTAATTTACAGCAATAGGTTTTATTATTTTATTTGCGCCAAATTATGTTTTTTTCGAAAGTCAATTTGTAACAATAGAATTTTTTATTAAACCAGAATGAGAATGAAAACTAGAGTTTTAACAATTTTTATTTTTGTTTGTTCTTTAATAGCGCAAGCAAAAGAGTATCACGTAGCAAAAACGGGAAATGATTTTAACGTAGGAAGTAAATCTGCTCCTTTTAAAACCATTTCTAAAGCGGCCAAAATAGCACTGCCTGGAGATGTTATTACCGTACACGAAGGGATTTATCGAGAGCGGGTAAGTCCGTTTAATAGTGGTGTTAATAATATAAATCGAATTGTTTACCAAGCAGCAGAAAATGAAGAGGTTTGGATTAAAGGTTCCGAAGAAATAAAAACATGGAAAAAGGATAAAGGGACTGTATGGAAAGTCGTTTTAAACAATGCGATGTTTGGAGAATTTAATCCCTATCAAGAAATTTTAAAAGGCGATTGGCTAACAAAAACCTACGGACGCAATCATCATTTAGGTGAAGTTTATATAAACGGTAAAGCACTTTATGAAATTGATAGTTTATCAAAAGTATTTCAAGACAAATCATTAGAGCGTGCAGCAGATATTGAAGGTTCTAAAAACAAATGGTATTGCGAAAGTAATGAAGAAAGAACAACGATATATGCGAACTTTAATGGGTTAAACCCGAATAAAGAATTAGCCGAAATTAATGTGCGCCCAACCGTGTTTTTTCCAAAGAGAACAGGCATAAACTACATTACCGTTCGAGGTTTTAAAATGAGCCAAGCTGCTACACAATGGGCACCACCAACAGCAGAGCAAGGTGGTTTAATTGGACCTAATTGGAGTAAAGGTTGGATTATAGAAGATAATATCATTTCCGATTCAAAATGTGCAGGTATTGTAATTGGAAAAGAAAGAGCTTCTGGTCAAAATCAATGGATGGCGAGTAAGAGAAAGCACGGTACACAACGCGAGCGCGAAGTGGTGTTTAAAGCTTTGCAATTAGGCTGGTCTAAGGACATGATTGGTTCGCACATTATTAGAAATAACGTTATTAAGGATTGCGAACAAGGCGGAATCATTGGCCATATGGGCTGTGTGTTTAGCGAAATTAGCAACAATGAAATTTATAATATTAATGTAAAAAAGCAATTTGACGGCTGGGAAATAGGAGGTATTAAACTTCACGCTGCCATTGATGTGGTTATTAAGAATAACTTTATTCATGATAATTACAGAGGGATTTGGCTAGATTGGCAAGCGCAAGGTGCTCAAGTTACAGGAAATATTTTTTGGAATAATAATGCCAGCGAAGATTTATTTGTAGAAGTAAATCATGGACCAATGATTATAGATAATAATGTGTTGTTGTCAGGATTATCATTATTAAACGCTTCTCAAGGCACTGCATTTGTAAATAATTTAATGGCTGGAAAAGTACAGACTCGTTCGGCAAGCAACCGGTTTACGCATTATCATTTCCCACATTCTACACAAGTTATGGGGATGATGACGTTAATACTTGGGGACGATCGTTTTTATAATAACATTTTTGCTTGTAACACAGAGACTTTAGATAAAGGACAGTTTACGGGTTTAGATGCCTATTCTAATTTTCCAACTCATGAGAATCAAGAAAAATACTCGGGGAATTTGAATAAGATTAACAGTCAGAAATTTCCAATGTCCATCGATGCTAATTTGTATTTAAACAAAGCGTTACCATCAAATATTGAAACTAATGCGATTGAAAATAGAACTTTAAATCCAGAAATTAGTCTTTCGGAAGAAACGGATGGTTACTATCTAAATATTACCGTAGATGAAAGTTTTCAGAATGTAAAAACTAAAATGGTCAATACCGAATTATTGGGAATGGCATTTCAATCCGAAGCACCCTTTGAAAATAAAGATGGTTCTCCAATAACTTTAAATGAAGATTTTTTCGGAAACCAAAGAGATACGGAGTCGCTTATGGTGGGCCCTTTTCAAAACTTTAAAATGGGTGTCAATAAAATTAAAGTGTGGTCTAAATAGTGGGTTAATTATGGAAAGGAAAGTATTTGTTAAGCTTTTAGGAGCCGGTGTTTTAGGAATGGGATTAGTGCCTAGTGCATTTGCTGTTGATGTTTTTAAAAGAACGAATCATAAAATTTGTGAAATCACTTGGAAAAAATTGTGCGGTAAAATGGCTAGTGTTTATGAAACGGATGCTTTTGAATATGTGAAACCCACAAAAAGGAAACCAAATGTATTAATCTATGGCGATTCTATTTCCATTGGGTATTCATCTATGGTAAGAAAAACTTTAGACGGTAAAGCGACCGTAATTCGGTTATTTAAAAACGGAGGATCTAGTCGCGATTTTATACCTAATATGGATAAATTGCAGGATACAATGTTTCAGCCTCATTTAGAAAATGGTTGGGATTTTAAATGGGATGTTATTCATTTTAATGTTGGGCTACACGATTTAAAATATCTTAAAGGCAAGAATTTAAATAAAAAGGGAAAGCAAGTTTCTTCTATTATTGAATACAAAACCAATTTAGATAAAATTTGTAAATATTTAAAAACGGAATTCCCAAAAGCTAAGTTAATTTTTGCCACAACAACACCTGTTCCAGAAAATGCAAAAGGACGTTTTGTAGGCGATAGTATCAAATTCAACCAAGCAGCCATAGCCGTTTTGGAGAATCACTCAGATATTGTTATTAATGATATTTACGCATTTACCAAACCTAATTTAAAAACTTGGGGTAAAGAACCAGGAAATGTACATTATAGTGCATTAGGAAGTGATAAACAAGGAGCGGAAGTGTCAGGAATTATAGCCAAATATTTGTAGTAAATACAGCTAAATAAAAATAATATTTAAATGAATAAAAGCTTAACGTTTTTAATAGTCTTGTGTTTTTCGGTATATTCCATTTCAGCACAGAAGAAATCGTTTTCATATACCCAAGTCAATATTGAGCAGGAAGTGAATACTATCATGCAAGATAAATGGGGAGATGAATTTAAACATGTAGAATATCCAAAGCAATGGTTGGATAATGTAGTTAAAGTAAAACCTGGAGCATCTATCCAGGCTGCTATAGATAAAATAAGCGCTGCCGGAGGAGGTATTGTGTTTTTGAAAAAAGGAACTCATATTTTATCAGAAACACTAACGTTAAAAGGGAAGGTAACTTTAGTTGGTGCAGGACGAAAAAAGACGATTATTCTACAAGGTTCAAATATTGTAAATGCGGCTTTTAATATTGAAGCCGAACCACAAGTAACCGATTTAGTTATAAAAGATTTAACCTTAAAAGGAACGGGTGAAGGAAAAATTAACGGGATATTAATTAGGGGTAGAAATGAAAGTAGACACAACCGTGTTATGCTTCAAAATATAGATGTTATTCATTGGTCTGCTCAGGGTGTACACATGAAACGGACCAACAATATCATTATGGATAATTGTAATTTTCAATTCAATGGTTCTGCTGGAGGTTTGTATCACAATGTCTATTTTTTGTATAATAAATATATTTTGCAATCGGATTGCGATATGTCTTTCCCTGTAAAAGGTAAAGGAAATAAATATACATCTTGCGAGTATGTTTTGGCTCAAAGATGCACAATAAAAGACACGAAAACCAATGGTATTCAAGCCGATCACGATGAGGCAGGCTATATATTTTTTCATAAATATCATGTTTCGGATTGTGCTCGAGTAGCTTTATGGTTTCCTTGCGAAAATTATTATGATAAATACCATTACACCGAAAACTCCAAATATGCACCACAAAAAGTAATTCTAAATCGTTGCGAAATTGTAAATAATACTTGGGGCGCTATGTGGCGCGCGGTGAACGATTCCTATGTTATAAATAGTGTTTTTGATAATAAAAAAGTTGATATGGGCTTACTGAAATGCGATGTCATTATGGAAAATAGCAGCTTTAAAAAGGGCAATGAAATTTATACAGATGTGAAGCAATGGCCTAAAGATGTTCGGATTTTATGGTAAATAGGATGATAACAAATTTTAAAAGTAAACTTGGAATAGATATGATTAAAATGAAAAATTTCGTTTTAGTACTTTTTGTATTGTTGGTAAATTTGAAAGGGTTTTCAAATAATGCTGAAGGTAAAATAACGAAAGACATTCAAACAGAAGCTGCAAAAGCAAACGAAACCATTCAGTATCATTTTCAATTTAAAAACACGTTGAAAAATACTGAGACCTTTTATTTAAGTGTCGATAGACCACGAGAATTAGTTTGTGAAAACAGTTTGAATACTTCTGAAATAACGTTGAAATCGGGAGAACTATTTAACGGGACACTTTCTGTACTTGTTAGCAATAGAATGCCTGAAGGTGGTCACGAATCTAGTTTTATTGTTATAAAAGATAAAGAAGGGCATATTCTTCAGAAGAAAGAATTTATTACCGTGCGCACGCTGCCACATCCTTTTTTATTAGTCACTAACTCTGTTTTTGATGAAGCCAAACAAAAAATAAAAGATTACGATTGGGCAAAACAAAATTTAGATAAAATGCTATTGGAACTGGATGATTTTGAGTTTCCAGCTCGTAAAACAATTACCAAACCACGTCCAACAAAAGTATGGTCGAGTTTAGCTTATAGATCGTCCGATGGTGAAGAAGCTTTTAAATTAGGTTTAGCGTGGCGTTTAACTCAAGATAAACCATATAAACAAAAACTAATAGAATTTATAAAGGAAGTTTGCGATAACGAAAAAGGTTATTTATCTGTTGGGGCCGCTACAACGGGTGTTCAAGTACACGAAGGGAATTTCTTTTTATTCTTAGCGGCTGCTTGCGATATTGTTTTTAATGAACCCGAACTAACAGCTAAAGATCGTGAAAATATAGAAAATACCTTTCGTTTTTATTTAAAACAAAATAGCTCACACATGGAATCCCTTGGTATCATGAATCACCAAGCCAGTGCTAATGCAGGAGCCATTGTGGTGGCGTTGTTTTTGCAAGATATACCAGAACTAGACTATTTAACAAATGCGGAAGGTGGTATGGCAGACCAGATAGGTAAAGGTGTTATGGCAGATGGTTGGTGGTTTGAAGGTACTGCAAATTATTGCTATTTAGTAACCCAGCGTTACAGTTTAGTGGCTCAGGCTTTTGAGAATTATGGATTAGATTTATATCACAGACGTTTTCCAGTAAAGTTTAAAAGTGCAGATTTCGAAAATTTAAAAGCAGGTTTTACAGGAATGAAATTTGATAATTGGGGCCCTCCTGGAAAAAATACCCGAGGTTTAGAGGATATGGTTACCCCATATATCCCAATGATGGACGAAAACGCCTATGTAGTTTCTAGTAACGATTCTAATTTAAAAGAACCGAATGAGTTTTATGAATTTGCATATCGCGCTTATAAAAAACCGGAATTAGCATGGGTTATTAATAAAACAAAAAGGGAGTCTTGGGTATCATTAATGTATGGATTGCCTAATTTACCAGAGGTTAAAGACCCAAGAACGGAATCTGATTTTATGCCAAATGTAGGCTTGGTGGCTTTACGTTCTCAACCGGAAAATAAATCCCCGGAAAATCAAATTCAAGCGTATTTAAAATACGGGACTCATGGCGGTTGGCATGGTCATTTTGATAGAGCTAGTTTGGTTGCTTTGGATAGAAACGGGCATAAGTATTTTGGAACCGAAATGGCTTGGTACGGCTACGGGAAAGCAGGCTATAAAGAAAGTGTTCAAACATCAGCAACTCACAATATGGTTATTGTAGATGAACTGCAACAAGAAGCCGTTCCGTCCAAACAACTTCTGTTTTTTAAAGGTGAAATAATGCAGGCTTCTGCCGTGGAAACTCATGCTCGTTGGAGAGAAATTCCAAGGTTTAATCTTGAGAAATTTCCACCATGGAATGATAAGGATTTCGATGCGGATTTTAATCCCATTCAGCAACGACGATTATCCATAGTAACTAATGATTATGTGGTGATTGCAGATTATATGAAATCGGATAAAAAGCATAATTACGATTGGTTAATTCATCCTGTTGGTTTAACACATTTGGAAGGGGTGAAAAAAAGTGGGCCAGCTTTAGAGCAATTATCTCAAAATGAAGATTCACCTTATAAATATTTTAAAGACGCACAGTGGTATAAAGCCAATAACGGTGTGAAAATGAAATTTGATGAAGACGGAAATAAGTTAGATATTTACAGCTTATGGCCTAAAAAAGGAAAGGTTTTGGTTAGTAGCTATCCTAATGGTGGGAAACAGCGTGATGTTAGAAACAATCCAAACCGTAAAACTTATGGGTTAAGAATTAATGATAAAGAAGTTGTGTTTCTAAATGTATTAGTACCTTATCAGGGTGAAAATCAAATTAAAAAAATAGAAAGTAAATCGGATACAGAACTTACTGTTTTTATGAAAGATGGTAAAAAACAGCATATCAGAATAGAGAACTTTAAAGCATCAGGTTTCAAAATAACCATGGAAGCATATCAAGATAATTCAATAATAAAAACAGAAACAGCTCATTCAAAATCATTTAATTAAATTATGAAAAAAATAATAAGTTTATTTTCAATAGTATGTCTTGCCACTATTGTATTAGTAAGTTGTAAAGATAAAACTGCAAAAAACACCGCAGAAGTAAAAGAAAAAAGACGTCCAAATTTTCTGTTCGTTTTAGTTGATGATCAATCACCGTTCGATTTACAAACCTACGATCCGAATTCAATTTTACAAACACCAACCATTAGTAAATTAGCAAGTGAAGGTGTTGTTGTAGACCAAGCTAGAAATATGGGATCTATGAATGGTGCTGTATGTACACCATCTAGACACATGATTATGTCTGGACGTACCGTTTGGCATTTACCGCCAAGTGCAGAGTTTCAAAAACAAACAGATCCTGTTGCTATTGATGAGCAAACTATTGGTGCTGTTTTTAATCGTGCAGGTTATAAAACCATGCGTACTTGTAAAAAAGGAAATTCTTATCCTGGTGCAAATAGACAATTTACAGAAGTTCACGATGCTACTAAGCGTGGCGGAACAGAAGAAAGTGGTAGTGCATGGCATGCAAAACAAGTTTTAACTTATTTAGGTGACCGAGAAGTTAATAAAGATGAAGATCCATTTTTTATCTATTTCGGATTTTCTCATCCTCATGATACTAGAAATGGAACTCCAGAATTGTTAGCAAAATATGGCGCAACAAATCATAAAGACCCAAATTCACTTCCGGCTGCAAATGATAAGCAACCAGAACTTCAAGATAATTATTTATTGGCACATCCATTTTTTCATGGACATCCAGGACTTAGGGATGAAGAACGTGTAAGCGGTGTTTGGAAAAATAGAGATGAGCAAACAATACGTAATGAACTAGGTAGAGAATATGCGTGTTCTGAAAATATAGATAATCAGTTAGAAAAAGTATTAAGCAAGCTTGAAGCTATGGGAGAGCTTGATAATACATATATTATTTATACTGCCGATCACGGGATGGCTATTGGTCGTCACGGTTTACAAGGGAAACAAAACCTTTACGAGCATACTTGGAAAGTACCATTTATAGTTAAAGGGCCTGGGATTCCTGCAGGGAAACGCGTTAAAGGGAATATGTATCTGTTAGATGTGTTACCAACATTATGTGATTTAGCAGATATTGAGGTGCCAGAAACTGTTGAAGGGAAAAGTGTTGTACCTGTATTAAAAGGAGAAAAAGAGGTGATTAGAGATGTGATGTATGGGGTTTATGCAGGAGGAACAAAACCTGGTATGCGCTCTGTGAAAAAAGGAGATTGGAAACTTATAAAGTATGATGTTATGGATGGCGCAGTGAGAGAAACTCAGCTTTTCAATTTAGCAGAAAACCCTAATGAGTATTTACCAGAACATCATAAAACGGGTGAAATGGAAACTGATTTAGCGGAGAACCCAAAATATGCTGAAAAATTAGCAGAAATGGAAGCTTTACTTCTAGAACAAATGATTGAAAACGATGATCCTTATCGTTTATGGAATCAGCCACAGATTAATTAAATACTATAAAATAGTATCATTTTTAAAAGCCTTGTACTCCATTTAGAGTATGAGGCTTTTTTTTGAGGTTTTAAAAAATTAATAATTTTATTGTTAATTTTTTTGAAATAAAGTGATTTTTATTCAAAACGGATGATAATTTACAGGTTAATGGTCATGGTTTACAGATTTAGTTTTTATGAAAGTGTAATTTTACTACAAACTAATAAAACTAAATAATGAGAAAAACACACACTTTAAAGAAAACATTTATAATGGCATTTATGTGTTTGTTTACTTCAGCTATTTGGGCAACCGATGAAACCGTGCCACTTAGTGGTAACATAAATAACTAGATGCTATGAAAATTGCTTTATTATCTTTTATTACTATTTTAATTACAGTTTGTGGTTTTGCGCAAAGAATTACTGTCGAAGATGCTGAATTTGATGACTTTTATTATAAGGCAGAAAACAAACCTGTTATAAAAGGGGAAGTTTTAAATCTTACAGAAGAAGAAATTAAAAACACTAAACTAGAATACTCCTTAGTTACTCCATTTGCTCAAAATGAATCTCAAATTAAGAAACATGGTACTCTTAATGCTGACGGTAGCTTTGAATTAGAAATTGATAATTCGTTTCCTTATCAGCAAATTTGGTTGCATGTTGGAAAACTGTTTTATGCAGGTGTTTATGCAAATTCCGATTTGCTCATAACCCTCGATGCCGACAGTTTAAGAACAAAGCGCGCTTACATGAATGGTCCTGGTGTTACATATTCAGGAACGGATGGAGCAGTGAATACGGTACTAAATAATCATGTGCTTTTTAAACATAAAAAAAAGTTGTCCATAGGGACAGCGATTTCAACTGTTAGAAGAAATAGAAATCTTGATTACGATACTTATCTATCAAAAACAGACAGTCTTTATGCTATACTTCACAAGATTGACGATCAATTTATAGAGAAGAATCCATCATCTTACGATTGGATGATCAAGAATGAAAGAATGTCTGATTATTATGGAATAATATGTCTTAAGCACAGGAGTTCTTCAACACCAAAAATGGACGAAAAGCTGTTCGATAAAATTAAAAATCATAAACCGTATTTGGTATCCAATGACGCATCAAGCTATTATAATTACTTTTTTGACTATATAGAAAGACGAGCAGGAAAATATGATAGACTTGATCTATATGATTTTAAAAATAACTCAAAACTTACCGAATCGGCAAGAATGGATGTGTTGGAGTATTATCAATTAAAAAATGAAGAAAAGGCAAAGGCAAAAGCATTTCAGCCTTTTGATCGGACAAGAACCCGAGAGCTTACCAAAAGTTTGGAGGCAGCATTGAATGATACTATAGTGGCTTTTAGAACTCAAAAAACCATAAAATTTATTGATAGCCTATTCAACGACAGTAAAGCCGACTTGTTAAAACTCAAACTATCTAGTAAAGATATAAATGAGCAGCGAATAATTTTTGAAACTACATTAAAAACAGTGAATACTGAATGGTGTAGAGAAAAATTAGAGGCAGGTTATGTTGAAAGCTTGGCTAAGTTGAAGACGATAGAGAATATTTTAAAAGAAGAAAAACCTTTTGAATCTGATAATAATATTGGAAAACCTATAGCGGAAATGCCATTTGGGGCAAAACTATATAAAGTAGATTCTGGTAATGGCCAAGCGCTTTTATCAAATATAAAATCGGCGTTTAAAGGGAAGGCGCTTATTTTAGATTTTTGGGCAACTTGGTGTGCACCTTGCTTATCAGATATGCCATATAGTAAAAAATTGCATGATGAATTTAAAGATGATTCTGTTGAGTTTGTTTATTTATGCACGTCAAGTGGTTCTAGTATGAAGAAATGGCAAGCTAAAATTGCTGAATTTGAAATTGGAGGCACACATATATTTGTGGAATCTAGTATTGAAAGTGATTTAATGGGGTTGTTTTCTTTTAGTGGTTTTCCAAGCTATGCCTTTATTGATGCTCATGGAGATTATAAACCTGGAGCAATAAAAAGAATGTCGCATCTAGATAAAGAGGTCGTTAAAAAAATGATAAGTAAGAAAAAGAAGTAAACCCCCATGTTTTACAATGTATTAAGAACTATTTAAGTGTTTTAAATCAAAGAATGTAATTCTTTTTTACTTAAAAAGATAAATAACTATCCAAAATATGCTACAAAAATCGCAGAGATGGAAGCTTTATAATTAGAGTAAATGATCGCCAATGATGATCCGTATCGTTTATGGAATCAACTACAGATTAATTAATATAAAATATTATCTTTTTTTAAAGTCTTGTACTCCATTAAGAGTACGAGGCTTTTTTTTTGAGGTTTTAAAAAATTAATAGTTTTATTGTTAATTTTTTGAAAAAATGTGATTTTTATTCAAAATGAATGATAATTTAAAGGGTAATCATCATAGTTTACAGATTTAGTTTTTATGAAATTGTAATATTACAATAACTAAAGAAACTAAAACAATGAGAAAAAACTACACTTTAAAAAAAACATTCATAATGGTGTTTTTATGCCTTTTTACTTCTGCTATTTGGGCAACCGATGAAACCGTACCACTTGGTGGTAACATTCAAACAGCTATAAATAATGTGGCTTCTAGTGGAGGAGGTATAGTAACTATAGCCACAGGGATTCACATTATAACCACCCCCATAAGAATGAAAAGTAATGTTACTCTGCAGGGCGAAGGGAATTGGGCTACGACTATTAAAACAAATACCGATATACAAGTTATTACAGCCGATGCTGAAGGGTTAGTTAATCTTGTTATTCAAAATATTAAAATTGAAGGCATTAATAGTGTGAGTGGTGGTGGTATACAAATAACATCACAAGGGGTCGATCACGATAATATTAAAATTTTGAATGTGCATTGTACTAAAACAGGTTGGGGCGTACATATTAAAGGCTGTAAAAATTTACTAATAAAAGATTGTTTGTTTGATGAAAATGGAGCAGTTAGTAAAGAAGGGTTTGCTCATAATTTATATTTAAGACGTGTTTATGATGCTGAAGTAAGAGATAGTAAATTTTTAAATTCTATTTCTGCAAATGGTATTAATATCTCGTATAGTGAAAGAGTGAAAGTCTATAATTGCGAAATGTCTGGTAATTATTTTAGAGGGATTCGAGCAGCTGTTACCGATGGGTATTTAGTGCACGATTGTATTGTTAAAAATAATGGAGATCGAGGCATTTATGCCAATTCAGAGTCGGGTCAAACAGCAACGATTAATATTGATATTAGACGAAATTGTGTTTCAGGAAATACCCTAGAAGGTATCAAAGCCATTAGTGGTGTAACGGGAGTAACTCAGGATAATAATTCTTATGGAAATGGTACAGATTATAGCTTCCCAAGTTCGGTAACTCAATTTGGGAATGTGTCTGACGCTAGTAGTAATTGCACATACAGTACATCTCCAACGGTTGGTCTTTCTGCAATAACAGTAGATGGTACGGTTGCTTTAAATTGGGGTGTAAATAATATTGATGCCGTTCGCCAAGATGTGTTTAGGGATACCGACTCCGATCCTAGTGGTCGACAATTAATAGCCGGTAATGTTAACGGTGCGGACTATGTTGATAGCTCTATTGTTACAGGAACCGCCTATTACTATTGGGTAAAGGTATCTGATGGTAGTGTGAGTTATAATTCAAATGTAGCAAGTCCAGAACCAGAAGCTTTAGCTCCAGCCGTAATTCTCACAGCCGAACCAGGAAATGGATTTGTTACCTTAAACTGGGAGTTGCAAGGTATTGATTTAGGTGATAGTGGTATACAAGGTGTGTTTAGAAAAGTAACGTTGGACGACGGTGGGCGTAGTTTATTAAAAAACAGAATAAGTGGTTCAACCTATACCGATAATTCAGCAGAAAATGGTGTAAGCTATTTGTATTACCTTAAAGTTACAGATAAGGATGGCGTAGATCATAATTCTGAGGCTATCGAAGCAACACCTAGCTTAAGTTTATCTGTAGATGGTTTTTCAGAAAAGCAAAGTAAAATAAAGATTTACCCTAACCCAACTTCAAACTATTTTACAATTTCGAATGCTTTAGATGCTAAAGTTGAGGTTTATAATTTAATAGGAAAAAAAGTGCTTTCAGAAATTGTTTTTTCAGATAAACAAACCATAGATATTTCTTCTTTACCTACTCAAGTTTATATCGTTAAAATTAATAATGAAAGTCAATCTTCAAGTTTAAAATTAGTGAAAAAGTAATCGCTAATTAAAAAACCAAATAACTAAAATAACTAAACTAATGAAAAAAAAATACACTTTAAAAAAGCCAATATTAATAACGCTTTTACTATGTTTTTTTGGATTTGCTATGCAAGCACAATTTGTACATCCTGGAATTACACACAAAAAATCTGATTTAGACCGTATGAAGTATATGGTTGAAGCTCAAATAGATCCTTGGTATGCATCGTATCAAGATATGGTAGCTGATTCTAAATCTAGTTACGATTATGTTGCGCAAGGTGATGAAAGCTTTACTGAACTTGGCAGAGATTCAGGTGTTAATGAAGGTGCTTGGAATAGTGATATTAGAGCAGCTTATTACAATGCTGTTAGATGGTACATTACTGGAGATTCTAGGCATGCCGAAAAAGCGATTGAAATATTTAAGGCTTGGTCTAATTTAACATCGGTTACTAGTGGAGGTACAGATGCTTTAAGTGGTGGTATTGGTTATATAATGATTGAAGCTGCAGAAATTATTAAAAGCACCTATCCTGGTTGGGCAGCTGCCGATTTACAAGCTTTTCAAGATATGTTGGTATATCCAGGGTATTCTTCTACGGTAGAACCAACAGGAAATGTTACTTTTTATTGGATGGCTTTTCAAGGTGATCCTGTACGTCATGGAAATCAAGGCTTATCGGGTTGGCGTACGGTTATGGCTATGGGTATCTTTTTAGATAATGAAAAAATGTACGACCGTGCCTATCGATATATAACGGGAGAGTTGGATCTTCATTTAAGTGATATAGCCTATCCAGCAGGTCCTAACACCAGTACATCTATAAAAACCTCAAATGATTATTATGAGGATTGGAACATAAGTAGAGGGTATACAATTCCTAATTATGGTTATAATGAGGTTATGACTAATTATATTTGGGAAAATGGACAATGTCAAGAAAGCTCAAGAGACCAACAACATACAGCTTTCGGAATAGGTTTATTGACTTCTATGGCAGAAATGGCATGGAATCAAGGTGATGATTTATATAGCCATGAAAACGATAGGTTGCTCCTGGGGCTAGAATATAATATGCGATATAATGTTTCTGCAATTCAAGATTATCCAGACCAACTAACACCATGGGAGCCCACAGTAGCCTCAGATGAGTTTATTCAACAATTTGAAAGAACAGGACGGTGGTATTCAAAAACCATAAGTCCAGTTGGTATTGGTGAATTTGCAGGAGTTAGAGAAGTGTTCGAAATGCCCGTAGCACATTATATAGGTAGAGGTTTTAAAACAGAAGCAGAAGCAAAATGGACATTGCGTGCACGCGATAAAGCTATTGATTTAAATGGTTACGAAAAGGCAGGATGGACTAACGATGCAATTGGTTGGGGAGGACTTACAGCACGCAGGCCAGTGTATTGTTATGGCGATCCTATTTCTGGTTTCGATGGAAATGGGTTACCTGTTTACGATATGAATTTTGCTGAAACAACCATAGAAGCTGAACATTTTGATTATGATCCTTTACAGAATGGAGAAGGTCGTGTGTATCATGATGTAAGTGTATTAAATACGGGTAATGCTTATAGAACTTTTGATGGTGTAGATATTGATACGAATACAAGTGGTGGATACTATATTTCTTCAATAGAATCTGGCGAATGGCTTACATATACTATTTCGGTTCCAGAAAAAGCTATTTATAAAATAGATGTTAATTATGCAGCCTCTCAAGCCGGAGCAACCATGAAATTTAGTTTTGGAGGCGAAGAGAAAACAGGTGATTTAGTTGTGCCTTTTGGATCACCAAACTCAACGAGTGCTACCGATTGGAAAACGGTAACCATTGCCGAAGATATTATTTTGGAGCAAGGTGTTCAAAGTTTTAAAATACAATTTAACGGAACCTCGAATGCTTTTAATTTAGATAATTTTTCAATAGCTAAAACGGGTATTGCACCAAGCGATCAAAACATTCAGTTTTTTACAATTTCAGATAAAGTTGTAGGAGCAGCAGATTTCGATCCAGAAGCTATTGCAAGCTCAGGCTTAGCTGTAACTTATAGCAGTTCAAACACGGCAGTGGCTACCATTGTAGATGGTAAAGTACATATTGTTGGTGTTGGTACAGCAACTATAACCGCTAACCAAGCAGGCGATGCTACAAATAATGCAGCGCCTAGTGTATCTCAAGATGTGCGTGTGGTTGCTGCTGTTGAAGGGACTATGACTTTAAACGTATTAGCAGATACATACGTAAGAGATGGCGGTTATGCTAATAATAATTATGGTTCCGATGATAATTTAATAACCGTTGCAACTGGGCGTTATGGCTATTTAAAGTTCGATTTAAGCTCGGTTCCTGGTACAATAATATCTGCCAAACTAAGAATATATCAAAGAACAACTCATAAGTTTTTACGCTGTATTTATGATGTTGCCGATGATAGTTGGGAGGAAGGTGTAATTACTTGGAATAACAAGCCATCGTTTGAAAATGAACGCGCACGTATTACAACTAGTTCAGCTTGGAATGAATGGGATATTTCTTCATATACAGCTCAAGAATACAATAATGATAAATTAATTACAGTAGTTGTTAAAGACCCAATAGATCCTGCGGCTAGTGCTAAAGGTATTGATTTCCGCTCTAAAGATTTTGACTCAGGTAGTGTTGCGCCAGAATTGGTTATTGAATATGCTAGTACTACCCTTGGTGTTGATGATGAAGATATAGTTATAGGGATGTATCCAAACCCTGTATCAAATACACTTAATCTTTCATTAGGCTCAGCGAACTTAAATTTAAATGAAACTAGTATTAAGGTTTTTGCTTTAAGTGGTCAGAAAGTTATGGAAACCAAAGTAGATTCAAAAAATATTAAACTAGATGTATCTAAATTAAATAGCGGTATTTACATGCTTATGATTTCCGACACATCGAAAAATATTACAAGGAAAATAGTGAAGTTATAAATTCAACTAAAAAACTAAATATTGAAAAAAAAACTACAAGTAACTAAAATAGTAGCTATATGCATGGCTTTTATAAGTGTGCATATAGCAACGTATGGACAAACTGTAAATTCAATGGCAGAACTAATGCCTTATCTGGATGATGATGGTGTTACTGTTGTAATGACACCAGGAACCTATTCCATTACAGCAGAAGATATTGATAATGGTTTATACGGAACCGTAAACCCTTTATTTGCAGATACGACTATATTACTGGATTTTATAGGTTCAAATAGTACATACGATTTTACAGGAGTAAAATTAAATATTGATACGGTAGTTTTTACAAAATTTGGAAGCAACCACGTAAATGAAATACAGGTAAGAGGATCTAATGTACTTATTAAAAATCTTACTATGGAAGATATTGGGTGGACTAAACCTAATAAAACAGCTTTAGGAATAGGGGTAGACGGTATTGGAAATACCTTAGAAGGTATTCATCTTACAGTAAGAGGGTCTTTCCCGTACGGTTATGGCGATATGTTTGGAAAAGGATCTGGGTCGGTAATTGGACATAATAAACATGCTGCCATTTTAGTCCGTGGAGAGAATAACACAGTTAAAGATTGTACCATTATGCATTATGCGTATGGTCACGGTATTTTTGTGCAAGGCGGTATTAATACCACAGTTGAAGGTTGTTACTTGGAAGGAGAACTACGAACTACCGATGATGTTTTGGCAGAAGCAGGAACAGGGTCTCCAGCCGATTTAGTGGATTTTGTTACCGTTTATAACGCCGATAGTGCTAATGGTATTCCTGGTTATAAAGTGCCAGCAGGTTGGATGTTTAGTAAACAAGAGGATGGTATTAGAGCATACAATACGGGACCCCATTGGTTAACTGGAGAAACAACTAATACCTCTAATATGAGTGTTATTGATTGTACCGTTAAAAGATTTAGATCTGGTGTTGTAATAGGTTTTGCAAACAATACTAAATATGTGGAAAACTGTACAACCATTGAGTGCGAAACACAATACAGCATGGGTAGAGATGCCACAGTAATAAATTCAAGAGGTGATACTAAATACGGTCCTTTATATGTAGATGAGTATGACAATAGTAATTCTCAAAATAATACAATGAATTTTACGGTTCTTAATAATAATGGTGCTTATGGCAATGATATGTTAGCATTTATTGGAGGTAATGATCATGATATTACTTTTAGAAATACTGTGCCTTTTGATGATACCCAAATGGATATTGTGCTATCGGGCGTTCGTAGAGGACTAAGATTTAGTTCGGGCAGTGAAGCAAGTTTTTCTTCATCTGGTGTGGAAATTCATAACAATACAAACAACCCAATAATTAGCGGAAATCAAAGTTCTAATAATATTATTGAATCTTGCGGGATTGTAAAAGATACGGGAACAAATAACACCATTAATCCAATAACTTGTGATGCAGGCCAAACAACAACTAATGTGTCCGTAACTTGGGTGTCAATTGCTCCATATAGTTTAGAACTTAATGTTGAAGAAACACAACAATTAACAACCGTTGTATATCCTATAAATGCAACCAATACGAATGTCTCTTATGTTATTGACGATCCTTCTATAGCATCAATAGATGCTAACGGAACAGTTACAGCTCTTAAATTAGGATCTACATTTGTTAATGTTATTTCAGAAGATGGAAATCTAATTGATACCAGTTATATAAACGTTAGTTATTCTACTGCAAACAATTTAGCGTTAGCTACAAATGGAGGTGTCGCAACACAATCAACTACTGCTTATGATGGGGTGGCAAGCAGAGCTAATGACGGAGATATAAATGGTAATTATGGTGATGAATCTGTATCACATACTGCCCATGGGCTCGATGGATCTAACACACTTAAATGGTGGCAGGTAGATTTAGGTGTCAACAAAACAATATGGGATATTATAATATATAATAGAACAGGTGGTACTTATGGAGACGCCCTAAATAATTTTACTGTTGAAGTAATAAATGATAATAACGTTGTGGTATTTACGAAAATTTTCATATCACCTCCAAGTCCAACACTTATTATAAACGCAGGAAATGTTGTGGGGAAATTTGTTAAAATTTCAAAAACCTCTGATGATGGACTTCAGCTTGCTGAAGTTGAAGTGTTCGGAACAAGCACATTAAGTGTTGAAGATAATATAGTAAGTACTATTAAAATATATCCAAATCCAGTAAAAGATTCATTCAGTATTGCTGACAGTGCAGATGCTGTTATGGAAATTTACAGCATGCTTGGTAAGTTATTAATGTCTCAAACCATTAAGAGTAATCAACACGTAGTAGATGTAAGTGCTTTAACAAGTGGGTTTTATATTGTTAAAATAAAAAAAGATAACATGGTTTTTACTAAAAAAGTTATAAAAGAATAGTGTTTTAAAAGTAAGAAAAGAACTTCTTTTAACAATAAATACGCTTGTTTTGATTATAAAGGAGCGTTATTTTATAGGGTTAAGGTTATAGTTTATAGATTTTTTATGTTTTTTTTAACATATTGGCAGTACTAAATTTAACTAATCTAAAATTTTATTTATTATGAAAAAAACATTACTATTATTTACAGTTTTTTTAACAATCACATTGGTAAATGCTCAAGGCTCAGCATCAGGAGCTGACGGTGAAAGTTTTACAGTAGGAAACTATACATTTACAATTACGAGTGCAGCTAATGATGAAGCAGAAGTTTCAGGGAGTACAGATACTGCATTAAATGTACCTGGCATTGCTGTAGATGCATTTGATGCTGTTACTTACACTATAACCGCTGTTGGAAGTGGAGCATTTAAACAGAATACGGCTATTACTTCGGTGATACTACCTGCTTCAGTAAAAGAGCTGAAACTAGATGCGTTTATAAGTGCAACTAGTCTTACCTCAATAAACTTAGAAAATGTGCAGATATTTAATAAAAATTGTTTAAGACTTACGGGGTTAATTACTTTGGGAGACTTGAGTAGTGCCGTTGTTCTTGGAGATAATGGTCTTGGTCGTGCGAATATAATGGATATAGAGTTAGCCTTGCCTGCCTTAGAGACTCTTGATCGTTATGCATTTGTTAAAGCTAATGGTGCTCAGAATAATCTTCAAGTAATTAGATTTGGCGCTTCATTGCAAACTATAGGTGACAATCCTATTTTTTATGGTCTTGGAGCTTTAGTTTCACTTGAATTTGCGTCAGCAACACCAGTAACAATTACCGATTCAGCAAATTTTGTAGCTGGTGGAATGTCAATTGCGAATGTAACTTTATATGTACCATCTGGTGCTACTCAAGATTATATTGATGCAGGCTGGGTAGGGTTTAAAAATATTGTAGAGGGCAGTGCTCCAACATTAAGCACAAACAACCTAGAACAAGAATTAGGTTTAAGTTTATACCCAAACCCAACAAATGGTGTTGTTAATGTTAAAAATAGCAGCAATACAAATGTAGCTATTACGGTTTATGATTTAAACGGTAGAGCATTGTTAAATAAGAAAGTAACAAATACAACGTCAGAAATAAATATAACTAATTTAGCATCTGGTGTCTATTTATTTAAAGTAAAATCTGAAAATGGAGAGTTTGTAAAGCGTATCTTAAAGCAATAAGTTTATAATTATTTAAAATAAAAAAGCTGTTTCAATTTAGTAGTTGAAATAGCTTTTTGTTTTAACTTATTTTTCAGAATCAAGAAGCGTTTTTAACAAATAATGTTATAAGTATGTATTGAAATCGAGTATCACAATGTGTTTATTCTTTCCGATACATCGAAAAATATTATTAAAAAAATAGTGAAGTTGTAATTCGTATTAACTAACCAATTTATTCACTATTTAAAGTGAGAAGTTCTATCAAATTTATTTGGTGGAATTTTTTTTTATGTAAGATTTTTTTACTGTTTTAAGAGGTTTAAACTTCTATAAAGCAATAATTTAAAGTGATGCAGTGATAATTTATAGATTTTGTTCTTACTAAATAGTAATATTACTACTAACTAAATAACCATAAACTAAACATATGAAAACAACATTACCATTATTTAAAACGAATAAAATAGGCTTCGTTTTTTTATTATCCATTTTTACTGTTTTTGGAGTAAGCGGACAAACAGAAATTACCAGCGTTGCAGAGTTGGCTGCAGTTGCAGCAAATTCTAATCAGAATATTGTTATGAAATCTGGCATTTATCAAATGGAAGATTACTTAACGCCAACTGTAATAAGTAATCATCAGCCAGATTCAGGAAATCGATCGGCCATGATCACCTTCAGCGGAAGCGATAATGTTTTTGATTTTACAGGAGTCACCATTGAAGTAAATACGGCTTTATTGAATGATTATGGTACAAAAGTAATTGAACTTTATGTTACTGGTGATAATAATATAATTAAAGGGTTAACACTTACGGATATTGGAACATCGGCAACAGCAAAGGGCGGGCAATCCTTTACTATTTCGGGAGATAATGTTACTGTGCAAGATGTTACTATAAATGTGAGTGGTTCATCGCCTTATGGTTATGGTGATTTATTAGGGAAAGGAAGTCCTAATTTAGTAACTATGAGAAAACATAGTGGTATGCTAATTGAAGGAGCAAACGATAAAATACTAGGGTGTAAAATTTATTCGAAAGCATTTGGGCATTTATTTTTCATTCAAGGCGGTAGAGATGTTTTGTTTCAAGATTGTTATGCAGAAGCGGTTACTAGAACAACTGATGATATGTTAGCGGAAACATCTGGGCTTGCTTTCGATCGTGATTTTGAGGCTGTTTATGCTAATTATAGTGGGGATAAAGTGATTACTCCTGGTTATACAAAATCTTTGAGTGAAGTAGGGTACCGTTCATATGGTACAGGTGGATTAGAAGGGCATACCACAGGAGCTATAACTTTGATAAACTGTGTAGCTAAAGATACGCGTTCTGGTTTTGCTTTTACGCGTTATGGAGGCGATGTGCTTATGCAAAACTGCCAAGCTACAGGTTGCGAAGCGGGATATCAAGTAGAAGAAGTTACAATTGAAAACAGTAGAGGAGATGCTGTTAATGGGCCGTTATTGTACCTTAATGGCGGGGCGTCTACCGTAGAGTTAGAGTTAATACCTAATGTGTCAACAACAACTTTACATGCTATTGCAACCATTGCAGGAGATAATCATAAGGTAACACTTACAAATTATAATGATGAAGTAAGACCTCAAGAACACTCTATTTTAGTGGGAACGTCTAGACCTTCTGGAGCCAACCCGTTTTCACCATTAGGAACAACTTCTACATCGGGAATTATACTAAATAATTGTACCGATATGCCTATTGAAATTAATTCATATACAAGTTCAAGTACTATTAATACGACCGGAACGGTTACAGATAATGGTTCAGGGAATACAATTAATACGGTTACCGATTGCGATAATATTGTAGTTGTAGTGCCAGAGAAAAATGCTGTTGGAGATACCTTTACATTTCAAGATATAGATTATAAAGTAACTAGTATTGATCCTTATCAAGCAGAAGTTACAGGAAGCTCTTTAATTAATGTGGTAGTACCAAGTTTTGCAACTAACGAAGATACTGAAACTGCATTTGCGGTTATCAGAATTGGAGATAATGCTTTTAATGGTAGTAGTACAACAACTATTGAATTACCAAGCTCAGTAACATCAATAGGTTATCAGACGTTTAGAGGCGGAAGTTTAACAACGGTAACGTTTACCACAACTAATGGTATTACTACTATTGATGGTAGAGGCTTTTTTGTTTGTACCACACTTCTTGATCTAAACAATATTATGAGTAGCGCAGAATCATTAGGGGATGGGGCGTTTAATGGCACAACAAGTGTAACATCTTTAATCACGCCGAGTACATTGTCAACTTTGGGAACAAGTGTTTTTAGAGGTATGGCGAATTTAAAAACGGTAGATTTATCTGCTTCAACGTTGTTAACCGAAATACCATCGCAAACCTTTAGGGATGCTAGCGGGATAACTTCTGTAATTATTCCTATTAATGTGACTACAATTGGAGCTAGTGCATTTTTAAACCTTAGTAATTTAAAAACGGTACAGGTTTTAAATCCAGTGCCTGCAACTATTACAACTTCTGAGTTTTCTGGCGTAAATCTAGCTTTTGCAACTTTAATAGTGCCAACTGAAGCTGCAAAGTTAGCCTACCAAGCTGCAGATGTATGGAAGAATTTCGGTACGATTATAGCAGGAACATTAAGCACAAACAGCTTAGAACAAAAATTAGATTTCAATATTTTTCCAAATCCTACAAACGGATTGATATCAATAAAAAGTAAACCACTTAACAATGTTCGTGTTAGTATTTACGATTTTAACGGAAGAGTTTTATTAACAAATAATATTAGTGGAACAGCATCAGAAATTAATATTTCTGAGTTTTCTTCTGGAATTTATTTACTTAAAGTCAGCCTTGAAAACAGCGAATTTGTTAAGCGAATAGTAAAGCAATAGTCAGTTTTTTTAGAAAATATATTACCCTTTTTATAGCATTAAAAAACAGCATTAAGATGATTCTTAGTGCTGTTTTTTTGTGATTATACTATCAGTAAATAGTGAAATAAGCGGTATGTATTTGTGTCCTTATAAACTTAAAAAGAACTTTTTTATCTGTTTTTATTTTGAAAATAGAGCTAATATTTATGTTGTAATTTGAATACGTTTCTTTCTTGAAACATGCCGAAAACCTTAGCTTATAAAGTGTAAATGCGGAATATGAATCATTGTTTATAGTCTAAGGGTATGGAGTTATAGTCAAATTCTATTTTTTTTGCCAAATTGCAGTATCTAGCGTAATAATAGTGTTACGCTTATTTTGAATAAAAAGGACCATGAAAATAAGTATGAAACTCTTAGCAATTTTAATTATTTGTTTACCGATATCTGCATTTGCAGATGTAAGCTTAAATAGTTTATTTTCCGATCACATGGTAATACAAAGGGATACAGAAGTACCTATTTGGGGTTGGGCAGATCCTAATGAAATTATTACGGTTGAAACAAGTTGGGGAGCATCGGTACAAGTTATTACTAGTTTAGAAGGCACGTGGCGTGCAGATATAAAAACACCCGAAGCTGGAGGGCCACACACAATAACTGTTTTTTCAAAAAATAAAATTGTTATAAATGATGTGTTATCTGGAGATGTTTGGATTTGCACGGGGCAGTCTAATATGGATTTTTCCATGTCGAAATTTTTGCGTGATTCAAGAGACCCAAAACACCAACCGCTAGTAGAATATATTCGTAATGAAGTTGCTACTGTTAATGATGATTGGATTCGCCATATTGAGGTGCCTCAAGCGACATCATTATATGAAAAGAAATTAAATTTTGAAGACCATTGGAGAAGTGCTAATCCAGAACAAATCGGAAAAATCTCTGCAACAGGTTACTTTTTTGCAAAAGAATTACGCAAGCATGTAAATATACCTATCGGATTGTTAGAATGTTCATGGGGTGGAACAAAAATTCAACCATGGATTTCAGAAGAAGCCTATATGGCCGATCCTAATATGAAAGCTTATTTTGAAGCTAGCCGAAAAGAATCGATGGAAACGATTAAAATTATGGATACCGAAGGTTATGTAGATACAGTTTACGAAACGCAAGTAGCCGAATGGACTGCTAAAGGTGAAAAAGGTAAAAAACCAAAGCCAACAGTAGATCCTCGAAATGACAGACAATTGCCAGCATCGGATTATAATGCCATGCTTTCAGCAATAATTCCATACGCTATAAAAGGTGGTATTTGGTATCAAGGAGAAAGTAATGCGGAATTTATGCCAGATGAATATGAAGAATATTTTACTGCCATGATAAATAGTTGGAGAGCAGAATGGGAGCAAGGCGATTTTCCGTTTTACTGGGTGCAGTTAGCAGCTTGCAAACGCGGTAATGATAAAGCCGATAAAGGCTGGGCAACGGTAAATGATGAGTTACGTCGCACGCTAAAATTACCAAACACAGGTATGGCCGTTTTATATGATATTGGAGAACCTAAAGATGTTCACCCTCATAATAAAATGGATACAGGGAAGCGCTTGGCTTTGTGGGCATTAAAAAACGATTACAATATAGATATTCCTGTGGTAAGCGGTCCTTTATACAAATCTATGAGCGTGGAATCTAATAAAATTAAAATAGAATTTACTGAAACTGGTTCGGGTTTAATGGTTGGCAATAAAACACTTCTAGAAGATGCAGTTTCGGTTAAGGAGCCTTTAAAATGGTTTGAAATTAAAGGTATAGAGGGTGTTTGGAAACCTGCTGATGCAAAAATCACTTCAAGCAATACTATTGAAGTTTGGAGTAATGCTGTGTTAAAACCTAAGCAAGTACGATACGCATGGTCTGCAAATCCAAAAGGAGCCAATTTGTATAACAAAGAAGGACTTCCTGCTGCTGTATTTTTAACTGAATAAAATTAGAAATAAAAATTAAATTATACCCTATGAAATCTTTAAATGTATCTGGTAAACTCGTCTTGTTAGTTGTGTTTTTTTTAGGATGCCAAGTTAATTTTGCTCAAAAAGTAGAATTGATTTATACCACAGCATCCAAACGTTGGGTAAAGCCAAAAAAGTTTTTACAAAAAGCAGATGCAACGTCAGTAAATGATATTATCATATATACCGATAGTTTACTGCAAGTTGTGGATGGTATTGGAGGTGCTTTCAATGAGCTTGGTTGGGAAGCTATCAAATCTCTTGATGAAAGTGGAGAACAAGAGGTTGCCAACGCTTTATTTTCAAAAGATGGTTGTAATTTTTCAATGTGTCGTATTCCAATTGGAGCCTCAGATTATGCTTTAAGTTATTACTCGCACAATGATGTACCAGGAGATTTTGTAATGAGAGATTTTAATATAGATAGAGATCGATATATTCTAATCCCATATTTAAAAGAAGCTTTAAAAGTACGTCCAAATTTACAAATATGGGCATCACCTTGGACACCTCCAGCCTGGATGAAGGTTAACGAACATTATTCTTTACGCGCAGGTGATTGGAATGATCGTGCAAATGGAAATAGAATGGATCCGGGTGCTCAAATCCTGAGTAATGCTACAGCATTTAAAATGCAAGATCAATACTTAAAAGCTTATGCGTTATATTTTTCAAAATTTATTCAAGCTTATAAAAAAGAAGGTATAGAGTTGTTTTCAATTCAACCACAAAATGAAATTGCTTATGCACCAAACTGGCCAAGTTGTACTTGGAGAGCAGAAGATTTTTCAATATTTATTGGAGATTATTTAGGTCCGAAATTAAAAGAAGATGGCTTAGATACCGAAATTTGGTTAGGTACAATTAATTGGAGTAAGCCTAGTTATGTTCGTACTATTTTAGATAATAAAAAAGCAGCTGAATATATTAAAGGTGTTGGTTTTCAATGGGGAGGATCTAAAGCTATTCCCGCTATAAATAAAGAATATCCGGATTTAAAATACATGCAAACGGAGAACAAGTGTGGAGAAGGAGAGAATGATTGGACCTCATTTGATCGCTCTTGGGAAACCTTAGTACATTTTTTTAATAACGGAGCAGGTTCTCATATGTATTGGAATATGGTTTTAGATGAAACAGGAAAAAGTGCTTGGGGATGGCCACAAAATTCAATGGTGGTTATCGATAAGCAAACAAAAAAAATAACTTATACCGATGAGTTTTATCTGTTCAAACATTTATCACATTTCGTTCAACCCGGAGATCACTTTTTAAAATCTTCCGAAGGAAAAAATCATTTAGCTTTTCAGTTAAAAGATGGTCGTATTATGGTTTTAGTGAATAATCCTGATGAAACTATTAAAAATATAAAGTTTAAAGTTGGAAACCAAACGTTTGTTGTCGAAGTACAAGCAACATCTGTGAATACATTAATTATCAACAAGTAAGGTTTAAATTTTATGAAGTATTATTTCAAATTACAAAATGTGTTTTTATTTGTTATGCTATTGGGAGTTTTCCAATTGCAAGCACAAGTTGTTAATGAAATAGATTGGTCAAAATTTTTAGGGCAGCACGATTTAATTTGGGAAGAAATTCCGATGCAATGGAATGAAGGTGCTTTTACTGGAAATGGGCAAGTCGGAATGATGATTTATGCCACAATGAGCGCAAATCGAGTAGATTTCCATATGGGGCGACAAGATGTTACAGACCATAGAGGTGCTCCAAACAGAAAAACGTCTATGGGTGTCAAGGATACCGGTCTATATGATTATTCTAGATTAGATGTTGGTAGAATGGCTTTGTACCCTGTCGGAAAAATAAAATCGGCATCCATTCGTCAAGATTTATGGAATGCAGAAATTCGCGGTGTTATTTATACCGATTTGGGTGAAATTTCTTTTAGAGCCTTTACACCTTATGATAAAATGATGAATGTTATTGAAATCATTTCTACCGAAAAAACAAAGTCAAAAAAAGAATCTTATAAATGGGAATGGTTAGCAGGGAATCCAATTACACCTAGAGTGTATGCAAAGCCAGATCATCCAAAAACTTTAGAATATAAACCAAATCCAAAACCTATATTTAAGCAAGAAGGAAATGCAACTATTTGCGAGCAAGGCTTGTTGGCTGGAGGGGATTATGCAACAGCTTGGTTGGAGGTGAAAAATAAATCTTCTAAAAATAGCTCTATGCTTTATGTAGCTATTGCAAATGAAGTTCCTGCTGCTCATGTTTCAGGTAAAGTAGCCTTAAAAACAGTTGAAGATGCGGTGGCTTTAAAACCAGAAACGATAGAAAGTTCTCATAGAGATTGGTGGCATAATTATTATCAAAAATCGTTTATTTCGATGCCTGATACTAAAATGGAATCTTTCTATTGGATTCAGATTTATAAAATGGCAACTTGTTCTCGTGCAGACGGTCCCGCCTTAGATTTAATGGGGCCTTTTTACAAAAACACAGGCTGGCCAAGTTTGTGGTGGAATTTAAATGTACAATTAACGTATTGGCCATTTAACACCAGTAACCATTTGGATATAGCTGAAAATTTTATTCATCTAATTGATACACATTTCGATTATATGGTGGAATATAAAAGTGGTAAAAGTTTAGGCGATTTTGCTTGGGCAACACATAATTATTGGTTGTATTACAAGTATAAAGGAGACGATGAGGCTATTCAGAATAAATGGGTGCCAAAAGCGATAGAGATTCTAAAAAAGTACCAAACTAAAATGGTTAGAAATGACCAAGGTCAAATTGAATTAACCGCTATGGGATCTCCAGAATACAAAGGTTTTAAGGTATTTAAGAACACAAATTATAACTTGGCTATTTTGCGCTGGTTGCTAAATGGATTGATTGAATCTAACGAGAAATTTAATACTAATCCAGAAGGAATTATCAAATGGAAAGAAACTCTAAATGATTTAATCGATTTTCCTACAGATGAAAACGGATTAATGATTGGTAGCGATCAACCGGTAGATATGTCTCATAGGCATTATTCTCATCTTTTAGGTTTATATCCGTTATTTCAATTAAATCCAGATGATCCAAAGGATAGGACTTTGGTTGAAAAATCGGTGATACATTGGCATGAAATTGAAGATGGAAGTAAACTTGGTGGTTATGCTTATACAGGAGCAGCATCGTTATATGCGGCATTAAGCAAGGGGAACGAATCGAATAAATTATTACAAAGTTTTCTGGCCGGAAATATTGGTCGCGCGTTGCTATTACCAAATACATTTTACACGGAAGGAAAAGGTTTAAACCCTGTAATAGAAACCCCTTTAAGTGCTGCTGCATCCATAATGGAATTACAGTTACAAAGTTGGGGTGATAAAATTAGAGTTTTTCCTGCAATTCCCGATTCATGGAAAGAAGCTTCTTTTCAAGATTTAAGAGCGCAAGGTGGGTTTTTAGTTAGTGCCAATAGAATAAAAGGAAAAACGGAATGGGTTTCTATTAAAAGTTTAGAGGGGAAACCATGTGTTTTAAAAGTTACAGATTGGAGGAATGCTATTCAGATAAGTAAAGGAAAACAAATTGATATTGTTAAAAACTCTGAAAATGAATTTACTATTGATTTGAAAAAAGGAGAATCTATTTTGATTGCATCCCATAATTTGGATAAAGTGATTATTAAACCAATAAGCCATCCAAAAGATGAATTAAACCAATATGGAGTGAAAAAAGGTAAAAGTTATACCGAAATAATGGAATACAAAGTACCTGAGTATAAATATTAGATTAACAAACATTAGATATATTAAAAATGAAAGTATTTAAAATTTTAGTTTTCGGATTAATTTTCGGTAGCACATTATTCGGTAATGCTCAAAAAGCCATTACTATTAATACACAAGAAAACGGAGAACAGTTTGATCATTATTGGAGTAAAATGGTTGGAGCTGGTCGTGCAAACGAAGGTTTAAGAGCAGGTTGGTTAGAACAATTAGCACAAGTACAAGAAAATTGTGGGTTTGAATATGTGCGTTTTCACGGTTTATTTCATGATGATATGTTTCCTGTTGTTATTGAAAAAGGTAAAACAGTATACAATTGGCAATATATTGATGATTTATTCGATAGAATGTTAGATTTAAAAGTAAAGCCTTTTGTAGAATTGGCCTTTTTGCCAACAAGCATGGCGGCTGAAGATTCTAAAACCGTATTTTGGTGGAAAGCTAATATTACACCAGCAGAAGATTCTTTTGATAAATTTCACGATTTAGTAAAAGCCTTTACGCAACATTGTGTAGATCGTTACGGTATTGAGGAAGTTTTAACTTGGTATTTTGAAGTTTGGAATGAGCCAAACTTATATAAGTTGTTTTGGGATGGAACAAAATCTCAATATTTTGAATTATATAAGCAGTCTGTTACAGCTGTTAGATCTGTCGATAATAGGCTTAAAGTCGGTGGACCATCTACAAGTAATTTTGTGCCAGATACCCGTTTTGATGGAGAAACAATGAATAATGAAGCTTCTGATGCCGTTTTTGCAGCAGATGATATTAATACTCTAGAATGGCATGGCGTATGGATTGAGGATTTCTTAGAATATTGTAAAAAAGAAAAGTTACCAGTAGATTTTGTGAGTTGTCATCCTTACCCAACAGATTATGCATTTAATCCAGAAACAGGTAAAGGAAAAGGACTTACCCGTTACGTACAGTCTGTTAAAGAAGATTTAGAATGGATAAAAGGAACCGTTGCAAAAAGTGCTTTTCCAGATGTTGAAATTCACTTAACAGAGTGGCATACAAGTCCAAGTAGTAGAGATGAAATGCACGATAGGCTTCCTGCAGCAGCATATATTGTGAAATCTAATTTGGATTGTATAGGTTTAACAAATTCATTAGCATTATGGACGTTTACCGATATTTTTGAAGAAAAAGGAGGTGCTTCAAGTATTTTTCATGGAGGCTTTGGGATGATTAATTTTCAAGGCTTAGTAAAACCATCATATCACGCATACAGAATGCTTCATCAATTGGGAAATCAAAAAATATATAAAAACGATTATCTATTTGTAAGTAAGGATGCTAGTAACGGAAACATTTCAGCTTTAGCTTATAATTACCCCGAAGAGTATGTAAATGCTGTGCCGTCTGGAACTAATAAAAGAGAAGAAGGTACTTCGAAAAAACTTAATTTCACATTAACTGGATTGCCATCTGAAACATTATTTGAAATTGAAATTTTAGATAAAGATCACGGAAATATTCATAATTTTTGGGAGTCTATGGGGAAACCTGAGCCACCAACGAGAGAGGAAATTAAGGTGATGAAAGCTTATGCAAATACCATGAAAACGGAATATGCTAAAGCTGATAAAAAAGGAAATTTAACTATAAATCGTTTAATTTCACCGTGGAGTTTAGTGTTAATCAAACAAATTAATTAAAATTTTAGTATTATGAAGATTTTGAAATATCGAAAAACATCAATTCTCGTTTTAACTTTAACGGTTTCTTTATTAATTCTAAATTCATGTTTTAATGTGAATAAATCTATAGAAATTAAAGGAAAAACTTATAATAGTAAATTAATTTTTAAGGAAAATTTTGACAAAGGACTCGAAAATTGGCAAGTAGAACAAATGCCGGAAGGTACTGTCGAAGTTAAGGACAGTAAATTAGAAATTAATGATGTTTCTGGTTGTACGGTTTGGTTGAAACAAAAGTTTAATGGGCCAATTGTTATAGAGTACGATGTATTTGTTATTCAAAATGGAGGCGCAAACGATCGCGTATCTGATCTTAACTGTTTTTGGATGGCTAATGATCCTAAAAATCCGACTAATTTATTTGCAGATTCAGAAAAACGTGGAGGTAAATTCTCTAATTATGATAACCTTAAATTATACTACATGGGGCTTGGTGGTAACCACAATAAAACAACACGTTTTAGACGTTATGTTGGGAACGGTGAACGGCCATTACGTCCGGAACACAATTTAAGCGATCCTCGATTTATGTTGGAGCCTAATAAAACATATCATATAAAAATTATTTCGAACAATGGTATTGTTCAGTATTTTAGAGATAATTTATTAGTATCAGATTTTGTGGATTTAGAGCCATATACATCAGGTTATTTTGGTTTTCGAACAGTTAAAAATCACATGACTGTAGATAATTTTAGAGTCTATGAAGTTGAAAAATAATTATTAAAAATTAGAAATTAAATGAAGCTATCCAATAAAATAATATTATCCATTTTATGTGTGTTTTCTGTTTCAAACTTCGGGTTTAAAGCAAGTGATAAAAATATCTATCATAAGGATTGGATAGACTTTAATAAAAACGGAATAAAAGATGTTTTTGAAGATCCAAAAGCGCCTTTAGAATCAAGGGTTAAAAACCTTATTTCATTAATGAATGTGAATGAAAAAACATGTCAGCTTACCACATTATATGGTTATTCGCGAGTTTTAGAAGATGAATTACCAACCGAAGGCTGGAAAAACCGTGTTTGGAAAGATGGTATAGCAAACATTGATGAACATTTAAATACCATTTGGAATCAAGAAAAAACACATACAAAATATGCTTTTCCATATAGCACACATGCGGAGACTATAAATATAGTTCAAAAATGGTTTGTTGAAGAAACACGATTAGGTATTCCTGTCGATTTTACAAACGAAGGCGTACACGGTTTATGTCATGAAAAAGCAACGCCATTACCAGCTCCAATTGGTATTGGAAGTACTTGGAATAAAGAATTGGTTTATAAAGCTGGAACCATTGTTGGGCGAGAAGCAAAAGCTTTAGGTTATACCAATGTGTATGCACCAATTTTGGATGTAGCCAGCGATCAACGTTGGGGACGTGTTTTGGAATGTTATGGTGAAGAGCCATTTCATATTTCCGAAATGGGTAAACAAATGGTTTTAGGAATTCAATCGGAAGGTGTAGCATCAACTTTAAAACATTTTGCCGTTTACAGTGTGCCTAAAGGCGCAAGAGATGGGGATGCTCGAACAGACCCGCATGTTGCACCTAGAGAAATGTTTCAATTGTATTTGTATCCTTTTAAAAAGGTGATAAAAGAAGCGGCTCCAATGGGGGTTATGAGTAGTTATAATGATTATGATGGCGTTCCTGTGACTGCCAGTCATTATTTTTTAACCGAATTGTTACGAGAACAATTTGGTTTTAATGGTTATGTAGTTTCAGATAGTGAAGCTGTAGAATATGTGTCTGAAAAGCATCATGTTGCTAAAGATTACAAAGAAGCCGTGCGTCAAGTTATAGAAGCCGGTTTAAATGTGAGAACCACATTTAGAACCCCCGAAAGTTTTATTGAACCATTGAGAGAATTAATAAAAGATGGTGAAATCTCTATGAAAACCATAGATTCTAGAGTTGCCGATGTGTTGCGTGTAAAATTCCGTTTAGGTTTGTTTGATTCTCCTTATGTTGAAAACCCTGGGGAGGCAGATAAATTAGTTCATACACCGGAAGATGAAGCATTTTCGAAACAAATAAATCGCGAGTCTTTAGTACTTCTTAAAAATGAAAATAATTTATTGCCTTTAGATGTCAATAAAATAGATAATATTTTAGTTACGGGACCACTGGCAGCAGAGGTTAGTTTTACATACAGTCGTTATGGGCCAGCGTTCAATCCATCAGTTTCTGTGTATCAAGGCATAAAAAAATATGCAGGAAACAAAGTCAATGTTAGTTTTGAAAAAGGTTGCGATATTGTAGATCCAGATTGGCCAGGTAGTGAAATTATACAAACACCATTATCGGCAAAAGAACAAGCGGATATTGATGCTGCGGTAGAAAAAGCAAAACAATCTGATATTATTATTGCTGTAGTTGGTGAAGATGAAAAACGTGTTGGTGAAACAAAATCAAGAACAAGTTTAGGTCTTCCTGGACGACAATTTCAACTCGTTCAAGCGCTTTATGCTACAGGGAAACCTGTTGTTTTAGTGATGATAAATGGCCAGCCATTAACTATTAACTGGGAAAATAAATTTCTACCTGCTATTTTGGAAGCTTGGTTTCCGAGCACAGCAGCTGGTGAAGTGATTGCCGAAACCTTGTTTGGAGATTATAATCCTGGAGGTAAATTATCGGTGACATTCCCGAAAACAGTTGGGCAAATTCCATTAAACTTTCCTTTTAAACCAGGATCACAAGCAGGGCAACCTGGAGCAGGTCCCAATGGTTATGGTAATACACGAGTTTTAGGACCATTATATCCTTTTGGTTACGGGCTAAGTTACACTACTTTTGAATATAGCGATTTGGAGGTTACTCCTAAATCTTTAAAACCTCAAGCAGATGTTCAAGTTACATTCAAAGTTAAAAATACTGGTAAGCGAGCAGGGGATGAGGTTGTGCAAATGTATATTAAAGATAAGATAAGCAGTGTAACTACTTACGAATCTATCTTGCGTGGTTTCGATCGTATTCATCTAAAACCAAACGAAACTAAAACGATAAAATTCACATTACATCCAGAAGATTTAGAAATTTTGGATATAAATATGAATTGGACGGTGGAACCTGGTGATTTTGAGGTTTTAATAGGAAGTTCTTCGGAAGATATTAAGCTGAAAGATGGTTTTAAAGTTGAAGCTATTGGTAATTAAATTATCGTTTTTATAGGGTACATAAACTCTGTATATACTTACAATTAGATTTTAAAATTGCTTTTTATGAAGATATGCATAACTGAAATGCAAAAATAGTATTAGTATTGGTCAAATATTTGGAAGATTTCACTCTTTTCTTGTAGTACTATTGTAAACCGAATATCAATACACAAGTATAAAAATCCACAATTTTATTTTATCAGTATTTATGGAAGCAAAACAAAACGTACTTAAAATACATGAAAAGGACAATGTTATTGTCGCACTAACAGATTTAAAAAAGGGAGATAAAATTACCTTTGAGAATCAAGTGTATGAACTTCAAAATGATATTTCTGCGAAGCATAAATTTGTTACCGAATCTTTATCGGAAGGAGATCCTGTATATATGTACGGCGTATTAGTGGGTAAAGCTAAAAAAACTATTGTAAAAGGTGATTTAATTAGTACAACAAACCTTATTCATGATACTGAAACTTACGATGTAGATGATTCCAAAGAAAAAGAAGTTTGGCAATCTCCCGATGTTTCTAAATTTATAAATAAAACATTTAACGGGTATCACAGAGCCGATGGTAAAGTAGGAACCGAAAATAATTGGTTAATAATTCCATTAGTTTTTTGTCAGAATAGAAATGTAGAAGTTTTAAAACAGGCCTTAGTAGAAAAACTAGGTTATGGTAAAAAACAACATTTAGGTTTAGATGTTGATGCTTTAATTAATGATTATAAATCTGGCGTTTCCGCGGAAGCGATACTAGAAAAAAATATATTAAAAGAAGGAGAAGATACGAGTAAAAACTTGTTATTTCCTAATGTAGATGGTGTTAAGTTTTTAACACATGATGGTGGTTGTGGTGGTGCAACATCAGATTCTGTAGCGCTTTGTACACTTTTAGCCGGTTATATTAATAATCCAAATGTGGCGGGTGCAACAGTTTTAAGTTTAGGTTGCCAACATGCACAAGCTAGTATTTTACAAGATGCTTTATCTAAAATGGCAAAGGAAAACGCTAAGCCAGTTTTTGTTTTAGAACAGCAACAAAGTGTATCGGAAAAAGAATTACTTGCCGATGCTGTAAAGAAAACTTTTGTTGGTTTAATGGAAGCTAATAAAGCAGAGCGTAAACCAGCCAATTTATCTAAACTTGTAATAGGTTTAGAATGTGGTGGGTCGGATGGATTTTCAGGAATCTCTGCAAATCCAACTTTAGGTTATGTGTCCGATTTAATCGTCGGTTTAGGAGGAGCAACGGTACTGTCTGAATTCCCTGAATTGAATGGTGTAGAGCAGGAGTTAATTAATCGCTGTACAAGTGCCGATAAGGCCAAAAAGTTTTCGCATATTATGTCTACTTATAATTCTAAAGCAGAAGCTTTAGGAGCGGCATTTTCAATGAATCCTTCACCTGGAAATATAAAAGATGGTTTAATTACCGATGCTATAAAATCTGCAGGAGCTGCCAAAAAAGGCGGAACATCTCCAGTACAAGATGTTTTAGATTATACGGAGCAAGTTGTAACTTCAGGTTTAAACCTATTATGCACACCTGGTAACGATGTAGAATCTACAACAGGTTTAGCTGGTTCAGGTTGTAACGTTATTTTATTTACTACAGGCTTAGGTACTCCAACAGGAAACCCAATTACTCCAGTTATTAAAGTATCGAGTAATACCAAACTTTTTGATAAAATGAGTGATATCATTGATTTTAATACGGGGTCAATTATTGAAGGCTCAAAAACGATTGAAGAGGTTGGCGAAGAGCTTTTAGACTTTGTAATTGAAGTAGCTAGTGGTAAACAAACAAAAGCAAGACAATTACGTCAAGACGATTTTATTCCGTGGAAACGTGGTATGTCTTTATAAAAAATAAACAACAAAAATTAAGCATATAAAAATGACAAAATTCAGTTTAAAAAATAAAGTAGCCCTTGTAACAGGTGGCGGTAGCGGTATAGGTAAAGCTATATCTTTAACTTTTGCTGAGCAAGGTGCAGAAGTGCATATTCTAGATTTTAACCTTGAATCTGCGCAAGAAACTGTCAAAGAAATTGAAGCATTAGGGGCAAAAGGAACAGCACATAAATGTGATGTTGCTAACCAAACTAATGTGGAAACTATTGTAAATACCATTACCGAAAACGGAGCTATTGATATTTTAATTAATAATGCGGGTATTGCACATGTTGGAAATATTGAAGGTGTAGAAGAGGCTGATTTAGACCGTTTGTACAACGTAAATATCAAAGGTGTTTACAATTGCATTAAAGCATGTTTACCTGCTTTGAAGAAAACAGGTAACGGTGTTATTTTAAACCTAGCATCTATTGCATCTACGGTTGGTATTAACGATCGTTTTGCATATTCTATGACAAAAGGTGCGGTATTAACCATGACGTATTCTATTGCAAAAGATTTTATAAAAGATGGTATTCGTTGTAACTGTATTGCACCAGGACGTGTACATACACCTTTTGTAGATGGGTTTATTAAAAATAACTACCCAGGTAAAGAAGAGGAGATGTTCGAGAAATTATCGGCAACTCAACCAATTGGGCGTATGGGGAAACCTCAAGAAATGGCAGATTTAGTGCTGTTTTTATGTTCGGATGAAGCTGGCTTTATCACAGGATCTAATTATGCTATCGATGGTGGTTTTGTAACACTAAACGGTAATTAAAAATATATATTTACAAACATAAAATAACTTATACAGATGAAATTAATAAGATTTGGAGCAGTAGGAAGCGAGCAACCAGGTGTTCAATTAGAAGATGGGACAATAATCGATGTATCGGCATTTGGAACAGATTATAATGAAGAGTTTTTTGGAAACGATGGTATTGGAAAACTAAAAGCTTGGTTAAAAGATAATCAACAAAGTTGTCCTTTAGTAGGTGATGATGTACGTTTAGGTGTGCCTTTAACAAGACCATCAAAAATTGTTTGTGTTGGGTTGAATTATGCACAACACGCGGCAGAAGCTGGTATGGATATTCCTAAAGAACCTGTTTTGTTTTTTAAATCAACAACGGCATTAGTTGGTCCAAATGATGATGTAATTATTCCTAAGAATAGTGAAAAATCAGATTGGGAAGTAGAGTTAGCTATCGTTATTGGTAAAAAAGCATCTTATGTAGAAGAGGCAGACGCTATTGATCATATTGCAGGTTACGTTTTGCATAACGATGTAAGTGAGCGCGCTTTTCAAATAGAAAAATCTGGACAATGGTGTAAAGGTAAAGGTTGTGATACATTCGCGCCAGTTGGACCTTTTATTGCTACAACAGACGAAATTAAAGATCCGAATAATTTAAACCTTTGGTTGAAAATTAACGGAGAAATGATGCAGAATAGCTCAACATCCGATTTTATTTTTAACGTACAACACGTAGTAAGTCATATTAGTCAATTCATGACATTACTTCCTGGAGATATTATTTCTACGGGTACGCCATTTGGTGTTGGTTTAGGTTTAACACCTCCAACATACTTAAAACCTGGCGATGTTATGGAATTAGGTATTGAAGGTTTAGGTGTTTCTAAGCAATCGGTAAAAGCATACAAAAAATAATGAAAATAGATGCCCATCAGCATTTTTGGAGTTACAATCCAGTTAGAGATAGCTGGATTGATGCTTCTATGGAAGTAATAAGAAAAGATTTTCTTCCTAAGGATTTAAAACCTATTTTAGAAGCCAATGCTATTGATGGCTGCATTGTGGTAGAAGCCAATCCGTCGGAAGCCGAAACCAATTTTTTATTAGATTTAGCTCATAAAAATCCTTTTATAAAAGGTGTTGTAGGTTGGGTAGATTTATGTTCAGATGATGTAGAAGAACGCTTAAAGCACTTTTCTGAAAACAAGATTTTTAAAGGGGTTCGTTATTTACTACAAGTAGAAAATGAAGACTTTGTTTTACGAGAAGATTTTCAGCATGGCATTAGTAAATTAAGTCAATTAAACTTAGCTTACGATGTTTTAATTTTTCCGAAACATTTGGCAAATGTGATAAAGTTGGTCGAGAAATTTCCAAACCAGCAATTTGTGATAGATCATATTGCAAAACCACAAATTTCAAAAGGATTAGACCCTAGTTGGGTAAAAGATATTAAGAAACTAGGGACATTTAAAAATGTGGCTTGTAAAATTTCTGGTATGGTTACCGAAACAGAGAATTTTAATTTTGAACCAAAGGATTTTACACCGTTTTTAGATACTATGGTTGCCGCTTTTGGAACCGATAGGTTGTTATTTGGCTCCGATTGGCCCGTATGTTTATTAGCGAGTGAGTATAAAAGTGTTTTACAAATAATTGAAAATTATTTTATTGATTTTTCGGAAGAAGAACAACGCCAAATTATGGGCGGAAATGCCATAAAAATGTATAATTTGTAAATTAAAACTAAAATTTAAGATGGATTTAAATTTAAAAGATAAAGTCATTATAGTTACCGGTGGTTCTAAAGGTATCGGGTTGGGGATTGTTGAGTCCTTAATACATGAAGGAGCCAATCCTGTAATTATTACGCGTAACAAAGCTAGCGCGATTGATGCTATTGAAGATTTTAAAAAGAAGGGAATTGAAGTTTTTTATGCACTTGCAGAACTTACCGATCCTGAACAATGTAAAAATGCTATAAACGAGGTCGTGAAGAAGTATGGGCGTATTGATGGTTTAGTCAATAATGCAGGAGTTAATGATAGTGTTGGTTTAGAAACCGGAAATTATAACGATTTTATTCAGTCTTTAAAACGTAACGTAGGACATTATTATTCAATGGCACAGTATGTACTTCCTGAACTTAAAAAAACTAAAGGAGCTATAGTAAATATAGGCTCTAAAACAGCAGATACAGGCCAAGGCGGTACATCTGGATATGCTGCAGCAAATGGCGGGCGTAATGCATTAACTAGAGAATGGGCGGTAGAGTTGTTACCATATAGTATTCGTGTTAATGCTCTAATAGTTGCTGAATGTTATACACCGCTTTATGATAAATGGATAAGCACTTTTCCTGATAAAGAACAACGATTATTAGATATTACAAAAAATATACCTTTTGGAAATAGAATGACAACTGCCGAAGAAATTGGAGATACTGTCGCTTTTTTATTATCGAGTAAATCAAGCCATACTACAGGGCAATTACTTTATGTAGATGGTGGTTATGCACATCTCGATCGCTCTCTATAAAAATCTATAGCCAATACACTTAAACTAACTAAATTTATGAACAATACAACCAAAACACCCTTAGTTTCTAAGAAAGTACTTATTCCTTTTATTTTAGTAACATCATTATTCGCCCTTTGGGGATTTGCCAATGCGGTAACCGACCCTATGGTAAATGCCTTTAAAAAAGTATTAGAATTATCAAATACACAGGCGTCTTGGGTCCAAATGGCTTTTTACGGTGGTTATTTTTGCATGGCTTTACCGGCAGCGATGTTTATGCGTAAATATTCGTATAAAGTAGGCGTTTTAATAGGTCTGGGTTTATATGCCGTAGGAGCCTTACTATTTTATCCGGCAGCTATTACCGAGCAATTTTGGTTTTTCTGCTTAGGGTTATATGTATTAACGTTTGGTTTAGCCTTTTTAGAAACAGCTGCAAATCCATATATTTTAGCAATGGGATCTAAAGAAACTGCGACCCAACGTTTAAATTTAGCACAATCTGTAAACCCTATTGGATTAACCGCAGGCTTGTTGGTTGCAAAATATTTTGTTTACGATAGGTTACAATCGGATGATATTGCCGATTTCTCAGCTTTAGATGATGCTAAAAGAGCTATGATTAGAGTGGCAGATTTAGCGGTTATTCGTGATCCATACGTTGCTTTAGGTTTGGTTATTTCTGCTGTATTCGTATTGTTTTTGGTTAGTAAAATGCCACAAACTAAAGAAGAGGGAAATATGCCGAGTTTGGGAGATACTTTCAAAAAATTAGGAACAAATAGTAAATATGTATTAGGAGTAGTTGCACAAATATTATATGTTGGTGGTCAAATTATGACATGGACTTATATTTACCAATATGCGGAAGCAATTGATTTAGCTAACGTAGATGTGGTAGGTTACGAAAAAATAGACGTTTTTGCTTATCAGTTTGTTGCATTTGTATTATTTACAGTCGGTCGTATTGTTGGTACAGGTATGTTACGCTTTATGAGTCCTGGTAAATTATTAATGTCTTTTGCTTTATTAGCAGGCGCATTTGTTTTAGGAGCTATGTTTATTGAAAGTATTTACGGCTTGTATTGTGTTGTAGGTATTTCTTTTAGTATGTCGTTAATGTTTCCAACAATTTATGGTATTGCTTTAAACGATTTAACAGAAGAACAATCTAAAGTAGGTTCTGCAGGATTAGTAATGGCCATTGTTGGTGGTGCATTGTTACCTATGTTACAAGGGATGATTATTGATGCCGGAGGAAGTGGTGTTTCTGATACAACCATAATGGGTGTTGCCGAAGTTAATTTTTCTTTTGTATTGCCTTTATTATGCTTTGTTTATATTGCTTGGTATGGTGCGCATGTATTTAGAAAGCACGAAAATAAAGTAGATTAAATTTAATGAAATTTTATTATGAAAAAACATTGTTTCGCTTTAGATTTAGTAGATAATGCTAATTTAATTGAAGAATATAAGGCCTATCACCGAGCTGTTTGGCCGGAAATTATAAAAAGTATTAAAGATTCTGGTATTGAGGATTTAGAAATTTTTCAAGTCGGAAATCGCTTGTTTATGATAATGAAAGTAAACGAAAGTTTTTCTTTTGAAAAGAAGAACGATATGGACGCTAATAATCCTAAAGTTCAAGAATGGGAAACGCTTATGTGGAAGTATCAACAAGCGTTGCCGATAGCTAAAAAAGGAGAAAAATGGATGTTGATGGAGAAAATATTTCAGCTTTAGAAATAGACTTCGTTTTAATATTCAATAAAAATTATTATAAAACAAATGCGACTTTGATATTAATTCAAAGTCGCATTTGTTTTTCTTTAAAGGTTTTATTCTTCCTGTTTTTTACTTCAAAAATAAAGTAAAACTTAAAGCACCCTGTGCTCCAATTACTAGAGACTGTTCAATATCTGCTGTTTTTGAAGGTCCTGCAATAAAAACTCCAAAATCGTTAGATGTTTCACTTAGTTTAGCATAGGCTTGGTGCATGTATGGTACTATGCTTTCTTTTGAAACTATAACAACTAAATGCTTTGTTATAAAAGGAAGCGCCCGCATTGGTAGCTGTTTGTCACTTACCCAAACGGCACCATTTTCGGCTACTGCCAAATCACTTTCTAGAATTAAAATATCAAGATCTTCTAAATCCTGAGAGTTTTTAATAGTCGTTAAATCTAGAGTATTAAAGGATTCTGTATTAACTAAAGTTGAATATTTAACTTTAGCATCAGGAAATAAAGTTTCCATTTGAGAAATTACCGCATCATTAGATATTGTTTTGATGACATTTCCGCCAACAACTTCAATTTTTTTGGTGAATTCTTTTATTAAATCTAAGCCTTCATCAAAAATAGACATATCAATATCTGGAAGGTGTAAAAGTTCTGGTTTATTTGCGCTAATTTTGCTTAATATTTGATCTCTGCTACTCATTCCTTAGTCTTTTTTATCTTTATTAGCTTCTCTCTTTTTGTACCAATCATCAAAACTTTCTTTTGGTCCTAATGGTAAATCTCTAGCTTTTCCCCAAGCATTTGGTTTGGAGTTTATTAACGATTTTGGCAGTGTTCTAAGTGACCAACGTGCTATTTTTCCAACCTTTTCAAATTGAGATGGTTTAGCAAAAACTTGTCCCATAATTTCCATCGATTTCTTTTTGATGAAAGGTTGTGGCGTTTCTTTTGTAATAATTTGGCGCCATTTATAAAGTTGCGTATGTATGTCAATTTTCACCGGACAAACATCAGAACAAGATCCACAAAGCGTAGAGGCAAAGGGTAATGTGCTATATTTTTTTAAATCTTTTCCAGGAGATAGAATAGAGCCAATTGGTCCAGGGATTGTCGCATCGTAACTATGGCCACCACTGCGTCTGTAAATTGGGCAAGTGTTCATACAAGCACCACAACGAATACAATGTAGAGAGGCTCTAAAATCGGGCCTAGCCAATTGTTCTGAGCGTCCGTTATCAACAATTATAATGTGCATTTTTTTGCCATCGGCTGGTTTTTTAAAATGCGACGAATAGGTGGTTATTGGTTGTCCAGTTGCAGAACGTGCTAATAATCTTAAAAACACACCTAGATGTTCTTGTCTTGGGATAATTTTTTCGACACCCATACAAGCAATATGCACTGGAGCTAAATGCGCCCCCATATCGGCGTTACCTTCATTAGTGCAAACAACAAACCCTCCTGTTTCTGCAATGGCGAAATTCACACCTGTAAGAGCTGCATCTGCTTCTATAAATTTTTGTCTTAAATGTTTTCTAGCTTCTCCTGTTAAATATTGTGGGTCACCATCACAAGGTTTTGTTCCCAAATGCTCCTGAAACAATTCATCAACTTCGTGTCTGTTTTTATGTATGGCTGGCAGTACAATATGGCTTGGCGGTTCTTTGGCTAACTGTACAATACGCTCACCCAAATCTGTATCAATCACTTCAATACCATCGGCTTCCAAATATGGGTTTAGATGACATTCTTCCGTTAACATCGACTTACTTTTAACTACTTTTTTAGCGTTATTTTCTTTTAATATTTTAAGAACAATTTGGTTATGTTCCTCGGCATCTGCTGCCCAATGGACTTCAATGCCGTTTTTATTGGCATTGGCTTCAAATTCTTGTAAATAAACATCTAAATTAGAAAGCATGTGGGCTTTTATACCGTGACCAAGATTACGGAGTTCTTCCCAACCTTTTACTTCGTGTACAGATTTATCACGTTTATGGCGAACAAACCAAAGGGCTTTATCATGCCAATCGACTTTTTTTTCGTCTTTATTAAAAATGCTAGCTAGTTTAGAATGACTCATAATGTTTTGTTTTATGAAACTTTTGGCGGTTTAAATTAAAGTGTGCTGTTTAAAATTTCGGCAATATGCAGAATTTTTAGTGGCTGTTTATTTCTGTTTATTAAGCCTTCTAAATGCATTAAGCATGAGGTATCAGTAGCTGTTATTACTTCAACACCACTTTCTAAATGATCTTTAATTTTATCTTTTCCCATTTTAACAGAAATGGCTTCTTCTGTCACTGCAAATGTGCCACCAAAACCACAACATTCATCACTTCTTTTTATAGGCATAATTTCTACCCCTTTTACTTCTTTTAGTAATTCTTCAATGTATGAAAAATATGGACCAACCACTTCAGAACATGAGCCTAAACGTAAGCCTCGTAAACCATGACAGCTTTTATGAACTCCAACTTTATAAGGGAAAGAAGCACCTATATCTTTTATTTTTAAAATATTCAATATAAAATCACATAGTTCGTAAACATTATTTCGAACATTAATAACATCATCGGTTTGTGGAATAATATCGTAATGTTTTTTTACATGATATGCACAACTTCCAGAAGGTGTAACAATGTAATCAAAGTCTTTAAAATTTTCTACAAAATTGTTGCAAGCTCCAACAGATTCATACTCGAAACCAGAATTTGCCATGGGTTGTCCACAGCAGGTTTGTCCCGAAGGGTAAACAACATCTACCTTTAGCTTTTCTAGAAGTTCTAGGGTTGCTTGACCAACTTGCGGATAGAGTTGATTGATATAACAGGGAATAAATAAACCTACTTTCATAAAATTTTTAATTTAAATGACTTTGGCTTTTAAAATGTTTCAAATGTGGTATTGAAGCTATTTAATTGCGTTGCACAAAATTAGGAGGAAAAAGAATACCAGTCTTCCTAAATTTTGATCGTGTATGATACTATTTTTGCTTTGTTTTTATTAATCTTTATATAAACAGCAAATTAATCGTGCTTTGTTTTATGTTTTTCAAGATATTCTGAAGGTGTGTAGTTCATGACTAATTTAAACTGCCTGTTGAAATTTGAAATATTATTAAAACCCGATTCGTAGCAAATTTTTGATATATTGAATCTGTTTTCTAAAAGGAGTTTACAAGCATAACCAATTCGAATTTCGGTAACATAACGAGAAAATGTTTTTTTATTCACCCGTTTAAAATAGCGACTAAAAGCAGATGGATTCATGTGCGCAATTTCAGCGGCTTTGTTTAGTGTAATGTTTTGGTTGAAATTTTTAAAAATATAAGCCTGCACATTATCTTGAGTATTACTTTTAGCCGCTTTAAACGAATTAATAAAACCTTGACTTGATAGTTTTTTAGTGTTGGTGTGCTTGGCCAAAGCATGTAGAATATTTAAAAAAGCCATAGTTTTTTCGAAACCTTCCAATTCGAGCATGTTTTTAATATCGTTAATCAGTTTTTTGTTAACATTTAAAAACTTGATACCGTAGCGAGCCCGTCGAAATAATTCTAGAATATGAATCATTTCGGGTGTTTCAAAAAATTTAGGTCCTAAATAATTTTCTTTAAAATGGATAGCAATCGCTTTTGCTGCTTGTTCCGAGGTATGTTCAAAGTAACCATCGTCATTAAGCCACATGTGTGGTAAATTTTCTCCAATAAGCACCACGTCTCCAATACCAAACTTTTCAACACTATCGCCAATAAAGCAAGTACCTTCACTTTTTAAAACCACAACAAGTTCTAGCTCGGGATGGTAATGCCATATTTTTAAAAAATAAGGATATTCGTTAATTTTTGTGGTAAACGAACTATTGGTTAGGTTACTACGATCTAAAAGATGAAGTTTCATTTTTAAACTGGTATGGTTAGTATTTAATAAACCCAAAATAACAAAAAAGGATTAATAAGGCAAAAATAATATTGCTATTGTTTTGTTGATTATGATTTTGAAGGAGAAACTACAGTTTGTTTAGAGTGTTGTTAAATATCCTAATTGTTGATAATAATTAAAAATACAATGCTTTTACCAAGGTTTTTTAGAGATAACGCCAAAAGCCGTTTTATAACGACTAGCTATTGTATTATAAAAACTGTTGATAACTTCTATGTAAGGATTCAATCAAAAATTCTACTTTTGTTGTACCAATTTCATAGTTAAATTGGTCTTAATCAAAATTTAATAGTAATTATGTCTGATACAATAGAAAAAGTAAAGTGCTTAATTATAGGATCGGGACCTGCGGGATATACAGCAGCAATTTATGCCGCTAGAGCTAATATGAGTCCTGTGTTATATCAAGGAATACAACCAGGAGGTCAATTAACAACAACAAACGAAGTTGAAAATTTCCCAGGTTATCCAGAAGGAGTTACAGGACCTCAAATGATGATGGAATTACAAAAACAAGCAGAACGTTTTGAAACAGATGTGCGTGATGGTTGGGTTACTAAAGTTGATTTCTCTGGTGATGTACATAAAGTTTGGGTAAATGATACTAAAGAAATACACTGCGATACTGTAATTATTTCAACAGGAGCTTCGGCTAAATATTTAGGTATAGAATCTGAACAAAAATATTTAAAGCTAGGTGGAGGTGTTTCTGCTTGTGCTGTTTGCGATGGGTTTTTCTATAGAAACCATGAGGTTGTTATTGTAGGAGCAGGAGATTCTGCTTGTGAAGAAGCTCACTATTTATCTAAACTTTGTAAAAAAGTTACAATGTTAGTGCGTAGAGACGAATTTAGAGCGTCTAAAATTATGGCTGCTCGTGTTAAAAACACAGAAAATATTGAAATTTTATTCAATACGGAAACAGAAGAAGTTTTAGGTGACGGACAAGTAGTTACTGGAGTAAGAGTTTCAAATAATAAAACGAAAGAAACTCAAGATATTCCTGCAACAGGATTTTTCGTAGCTATTGGGCATAAACCTAATACAGATATCTTTAAAGACTTTATTGATATGGACGAAACAGGATACATTAAAAATGTACCAGGTCGTGCTTTAACAAATGTTGAAGGAGTCTTTGTTTGTGGAGATGCTGCAGATCACGTATACCGCCAAGCTGTTACAGCTGCAGGTACGGGATGTATGGCTGCTTTAGATGCAGAACGTTATTTAGCGGCTAAAGATTCTACTTTTGAAGTAAGCACTTCAAACTATAACTAAGAGTCTTTCAAAATAATTTTTTTAAAACCGAAGCTATTAGCTTCGGTTTTTTTATTCCTTGAGAGTTTTAGAATGAAGTTTTTATTCGAAAGAATTCGGGATTTGTTATATGGTGCTTAGTATTCTCAAGATATGGCTAACATGCTTTTAGAAGAGGGTATTTATGTTATAGGGTTCTTTTATCCTGTAGTACCAAAAGATAAGGCTCGAATAAGAGTACACTTATCTGCAGCACATACTAAAGCCCATATGGATAAAGCTGTAAATGCTTTTATAAAAGTTGGTAAAAACTTAGGTGTGATAGATTAAATTATAATTTTTAAATAGTGGGAGCTTTTTATAATTAGCGTTTCAAAGCAAAATGACCTCGCAAATCAAAAGCATTTCCATTCTGAATTATTTGAGCCAAATACCAGTAATCATCCGATGGCATATTATAGCCATTAAAAGTCCCATCCCAACCATCGGATGAATGGGTGAGTGTTTTTAATAGTTTGCCATAACGATTATAAATATATACAACGGTTCCTGGTAATTGATTTGCTCCAACTACGTGCCAAGTATCATTAAATAAATCGTTGTTTGGTGTAAAGAATTTAGGTATATCAAAAATAAATACACTTCTAGTTTCGTCCATGCAACCATTTAAATCTCGGACGGTTACAAGGTGCTCACCATAAGGCACATCTGTAAAAACGTTAGAGGTTTGTGATTCACCATCGTCTAGAATATAAACATAATCGCCAATTCCTCCAGAACGAATATTTACTGTTATGCTATTAGGGTCTGTAAAATTTGTTGTTGGTGGTGCAATATCAATAATAGCAGAATCTGATTCTGCAACTATAAAATCAGCGCTGTTAGAACAAGAATTACCTATAGGATAAGATCTTGTTACGGTTACACTGTAATTTCCAGGAGCATTTGGTTGAATAATAATTTCTGATGTTGTTTCTCCTGTAGACCATAAATAAGTATCGCTAGATTGTCCTGTATTTGCACTAACCGTAATAGGGGAATCGTTACAGATAGGAATAATTTTATCTATATCAATAAGAGGTAAAGGATTAACATATGTGTTAAATTGAGTAATGTCATAACATTTAGTAACACTAGACTCTAATCTAGCATAAATTGTTTCTCCATTTTCTGCGGTATATAAACTACTTATAGTATTTATCTTTTCGTCGGCATCGGTAACATTATTGTAATAGGTAATTACGTGCGTACTTGGGTCTTGACTGCCAAGAATAATTGAATTAGCATTCGTTAAATCGAATTCAAAAAGACCATCGAAATCATCATCACACTCTATTAAATCTGCAGGTGTACTTGAGGCCCGTGGATTAACATAGACTCTTAAGTTAAAGGACGTAACAATGTGGCAGCTGTTAGCAATATCAGTCACTCTTGCAAAAAGTGTTTGATTTAAATTAGTGTATTTATACATGCTTTCCAGAGGTAATTCATTTCTTTCCGCTGCTTCTTCGGTTTCATGGTATGAAATAGTAACGGTGCTCGTATCATCTACTAGGTGCAAATCTACTTGTGATAAATCGTAAGTATCAGTTGTATTATCGCAAATCGAGATTGTACCTATGTTTAATATTTCTGGCGGAGGATTTACATTCAAATCCTGTGGAATAACACTAAAACAGCCTGTTAATGTATTCGTTACTTTTATGTATACTGTTTGTGTATTGGAATCAAATGCTGTTGGATCTAAAATTTCATTTGTGTTATCAAAACCATTATCATTTATATCATTAAGATTTTCATAATAATTAATTACAAGGTTTGATTGAATTCTATCGTAAATTTCAAACTCGGCATCTTCTAAATTAAAAGATGTAATGCCATCATAATCCTCATCACAACTAATTAATGGTCCTGTAACTTCAGATATATCTGGTGCAGAAATAATATTTAAACTAAGTGTTTCTACTACAAAACATAAGGAATCATCACTTTCAATTCGTACATATATAGTTTGTGGGTTTACTGCGTTGGTGTAATTCGAGTCCGTTAAGGCATTCGTATTGTTTTCAGCTTCTAACTCAGTTAAGTGATAGGAAATGTTTAATGCATCTGGTATATCTTTTGTTATTTCTTCTGTTTTTGTATCAAGGTCGAATACTGCAATTTCGTCGTTGCTAATATCATCACATATTAAATATTGAACTGGTGCATTGTAAACTGGTTCAGGGGCTACTTGAATAGTAAACGATGTTGTTTTAAAGCAATTGGCATCTGTTATATTCTGAACGCTAACATAAATGGTTTGCGATGGTGTTATGTTGTTGTAAATACTGTTTTTATCAATAGGCATTGTAAGTGCAATATCTTCAAAATAATAGACTTCTTTTCCGAGTTGCCCATTTAAAATTTCGGTGTCCTTTTCAACTAATAAAAAGTCCGCCGTTCTATCTCCGTCTACTTCGCATATTTCATAGTTTGTAATTTCTGGAGGGTTGGGTAATGTATTAACAATAATTTGTTGTTCAACAATATTATAACAACCAGAGCTACTAGTGCTACTTTCTACTCTAACGTATACGGTTTGCGATTCAGCATTATATGATGTTGGCGTTTCTATTGGATTTGTTAAATTATTTGCATCTTCTAAGTTGGTATAATAGCTGAAGTTGAGTATCGAAGGATCTGCAACTATTTCGCCATTTTTATCTTCTAGATTAATAATAGAAAAAGCATCGTCATCGTCGTCGCAAATTACAAAGTCGGAAGGGGTTGTAGCGGCTGGAGCTAGTAGTATTTCAATTTGGAAAGGATTAATTGTTGCGCATCCTGTTGCTACATGTTCTATACGAGCATATATGGTTTCTAAACTATTTGTATTCGTGTAGAAAGGTGGTAGTTGGTTTGTGTTGTTTTCAGCATGCGAAAGTTCGCCAAAATAAGTTGCTTCAAAATTAGGGTTATCATTTAATACAATGTTGTCTAATGAATGTAGATCAATACTAACAAAACCATCATCGTCGGAATCACAATATGGTAAAGGTACGGATGGTTCAAATAATAAAACGGGATTAATAACTAATGTAATATCCGAAACTTCAGAACAACCACTGTCGGTATCTTCTATAGTAATAAAAAGTGTGGTAGGACTTTCAGCAGTAAATAAAGCTGTTTTGTCAAGCGCATTTATATTGGCATCCCTATCGGTTTCTTCTTCAAAAAAGCTAACAACAATGGGGTTAGGTAATTCGTTTGCAATATAAGTTTCTACAGAGTTTAGATTGAATTGTATTATGTCGTCTGGGTCTTCATTTGTATCACAAATTGCGAAGAACCCGGTGTCCGTTCCAGTTAAAAGTAAATTTGTATGCACTTCTAGCGGAACAATTGTTGGACAACCGGTTGAATCGTCAACAATACGAACATATAGAATTCTATATCCAGGTTCGGCTACTGCATTTGTGTATTGATAGTTCGTTTCGTCTGCTATAGGATTACTTCCAGTTTGTGCATTATTAAGACTTTCGTGGAATGTAACTGTAACACCTGTTAGACCTCCTAGAATATCTGCTATAGATTGTGTTAAATCGAAACTGGCAGAACCATCTAGATCACTATCACAAGCATTTAAAAATTGTGTATCTCTATTTACAACAGGGCTTATGGTGATATTAATATTAAGCTCTGTGTAGTTTAAACAGCCTGTTTCGGGGTTAAGTATTCTAGCATAAACGCGTTCGTTTGGAGTATTTATGTTTTGATAAGGCGTTGGTATTGGGTTTGCACCAGTATCCGCATCTGGTTGACTGTAATGATAGGTTACCAATAAAGCGCTGTTTCCTTGGGTTATTTCGGTGTCTTTTTGAGTTAAATCAATTATGGCATAACCATCAGATAAATTATCTGTATCACAAACTTCTAAATCTGTAGGTTCAGTTATTATTGGTAATGGATTAACAATAAGATCGAAGTTAGTATAAGCAAAGCAACCAGAGCTTGTATCTTCAATACGAACAAAAATATTTTGTGGGTTTGATAAGGAATTTGGTATTGGTGTTAATATTCTGTTGGTGTTAGTTCGTGCTTCCGTTTCAGAATAGTGATACGAGAAGGTATAGTTTGTAAACGGAATATTAGCAATTAATTCAGCTGATTTTGTTGATAGATCGAAAATTTCAATTTCATCACCACTGCTGTCATCGCATAATTCGTAATCTGTAATTGGTGTAATTGCTTCTTCAGTATTTAAAACTACAACTATTTCATCTTCTTCAATACAGTTACTTCCATTTAAAGTGACAGTTACTTCAACTCTATATGTCCCACTTTCAATAGCAGTGTAGGTTGGCATTAAGGCTCCAGTGATTTCAATATTATCCTTAAACCATTTATAAGAAGCAAAAGAATTATTAATATCACCATCCAAAAGCGCCGAGCTTTCACAGCTAGTAATATCATCTCCTAAATCAAGTATTTTAAAACTGTCTCCTTCAATAAATACAGCAGAATCAAAAGTACCATCTGTTTGATCTGCAATAACCAGTTTTACATGGTAAGATACATAAGGTGTAATTGTTGTAGATGCAGTTAAAACGGTTGTTCTACCTATATAATTTGTATCTCCATTATTATAACCTGCAAAATATTCCTCATTTTCGGCAGCACATGCGGGTAATAAATTAGGGTGAACGGTGCTTGTGTTTACAGGTGTTGTTGTACCAGGAATAATGGCTATGTTTTCATAAGGAGCAGCACTTCCTGTTTCTTTTATTAGAAAAGCAAAACCATCGGAAACTTGACATGGATTTATACCATCATAATCTTCGGAAGCAAATAGATAGTTAAATTGAAATTGTCCAGAAATTGAAACAATATCAAACTCAATTGATGTTGCATTTTGCGTGTTTGATGTTCCTAAGGCAGTTTCTAGATCGGGATCTGTTCCCCAAACGGAAGAGCCTTCACTTAATGGAGGTGTAATAAGTTCGTTTCCACCAGAATTTGCAGCTCCAGTAGATAGCATAATGCCACGTTCAAAAGGGAAGTTAGAGCCTGCACGCTCAAAATAACCATAACTTTCAAAACCATACGAAGACCCGTTTATAACAGATTGAATATTTGAAATATCAACACAGCCATCTACTAAATTATCTTCAACTAGAGATTGTAATCCTACACTACTATCTACAGATATTTTTTGTGCATTAGAAAATTGACTAAAACATAAGATTGAAATTAAGAAAGAATAGAAAAACCTCATGTTTAGAAAGCTGTTATCAGGATTTGAATAGTTGCTATTAATGTATCAAAAGTATTCGTTTTTCAATTGAAATTTTAAAAATTAAGGTAAACTGCAATTTAATAAGGTTTTAGGGCTGCTAGGTTAATACTTTAACGTAAAATGATCTTTAAATATTCTACCATCTTCAAGTTTAATTGAAAACCAATAATCATCACTTGGTAATTTGTGACCATTAAATAATCCGTTCCAACCATTTTCCAAAGGGCTTAATGTCTTAATTAATTTACCAAACCTGTTATAAATTGTAATCTCGGAGTTGGGTTGGTTTTGGCTCGAAATACCGTAAACTTGCCAAGTATCATTAAAGCCATCATTGTTTGGTGTGAAAAATTTAGGAAATCCTATAACAAATACCTTTTCATTTATAACACCACAATCGTTTTTTGCGTCTTTAACAGATACGTTATAAACACCTGGACGGACGTTTTCAAACACAAATTCACTTTGGTATGGAACCACCACCACATTATTACTGTCAATTAATCGATACTCATAAATGCCTTCACCAGAAGTTGATACGGTAATGGTGTTGTTGTTAGAAACATCTTCTACTTTTATATCGTTAATTTCCGCAATGCCAGAAGCTTCAACGGTTATTGTTTTCGTTTTTGAGCAACCCGTGGAGTTTGTTACAGTAACATTATAAACACCAACTTCATTAACGTTTATTGCATAAGTGGTTTCTCCTGTAGACCAATTGTAGCTATAATTATTAGGCGAATCGTTTACTATACCGGCATTAAGTTCTATGTACTCAGGGTATGTGTTTAAGCAATAATATAAAAGAGCATCTGAGTCAATTTCTGGTAATTTAGCCACTGTAAGTTCAACCTCACTAATACCATAGCAATTATTGGCATTTTCTACTCTAGCAAAAATAGTTTGGTTGTAGGCTACTGTATTGGTGTAGTTTGAATTTAATTCATTTGTTTCTAGTAGAGCATCGTCATAGGTTTTATAATAAAATATATTTAAACCAGCTGGAAGTCCATTAATAACCTGGTTATCGGCATCGTTTAAGTTGAAAGTTTCCAAGCCATCTTCTACACCATCATTATCGCATAAAGCAAGCGCCGCATTGTTTGAATTTGTTGTGCTTACTGCCAATGTTAATTCAGAAAAACTAAAACATCCAGTTAGTGTATTAGTGACTTCAACATAAATAATTTGTGGATTTTGGCTGTTTAAAAAAGCATCACCATTTATTTCTAACGCTTTAGCATTATCTGTAAAAAAACGTACAGATCTATCCGGTGTGTTACCTGTTAAATTTGCTTCAGCCTCAGTTAAATTGAAATTTGTAAAACCATCAGCCGTGCCATCTTCATCACATTGAAGTAAAGTATCGTTATATGCTTCCGGATTAGGATTTGCAATTAAATTGAAAGAGGTTATACTTCTACATAACGGATTTATTTTATCTTCAATACGAACAAATATAACTTCGTTAAAAGCCGTTGTATTGTAATATGAATCAGGATGCGGATCTGTTTTTGATTCAGCATCAGCTGAAGATTCATAATAAGTAAGATTGAAATTATTAGGGTCTTGTCCATCTAAAATTTCACCGTTTTTTGAAGATAAGGTGAAAGTTATGCGTCCGTTTTTATCATTTCCATCGTCTAGATTATCACAAAGAACATAATCTGATGGTTCTACAAAACGTGGTCCTGTGTTTACAATTAGGTCAAATTCTGATATTTCGAAACAGCCCGTAGAATTGTTTGTAATTCTAGCGTATACGGTTTGCGGATTGGAAGTATTTGTATAAGGCGAGCTCAGTGGATTAACGCCTATTATAGCATCGCTTTCAGAATCATGATATGTAATGATAGCATCCGTCTGAGTTCCTGTAATTAAAGGTGTGTTTTCTTCTAAGTTGAAGGCTGTAAAACCGTCATTATAAGGTAAGGTAACATCGCAATTTTCGATATTTTTTGAGATAGAACTTGTTGTTGAAGCATCTGTCGGTGGGTCTGAAAACTCGGCAGTTCCTGTCCATTCTAAATTAAAGGCACTATTACCAATAGGTCTATCTATAACTATAAAATAGGTGTCTCCAGCTGTTACATTAAGCCAACTTACAAAACTGTTACCGTTAGCGCCTGGTCCTTCAGAAGTATCACTAGCGGTGCCATCCATACCTGTGTAATTATTGGTTGCTCCAGAAGAAGATGGGTTGGTGGTAGAGCATCTAATTGCTAATCCTAAATTATTACAGTCGGCATTTGGACCAAATACAAAAAAATCGTAATCTTCGTTTATAGAACTGCTAGAGGGTTTTAGTGTAAAGCCAAGTGTACCATCGGTTATTGGGGTAACTTTTAGCCAAACACTATTGTTTTCTTGACTGCTACAGTTTTGTCCAAAACCGAGTTCTTGAGTACCAATTCCGTTTACATTTAAGTTAATGTTAGAATTACCACATACTATAACAGCATCGCTACAATCTGTAGGGTTTTGAGCAGAAATTTTTATTTGAAAAGCAAAGCTTATCAGTATAAAAAGGGAGAATTTATTTATTTTCAAAAGTTAATATTTTAAAGTGAAATGGTCTTTGTATATACGGCCATCTTCCAATTGAATTGCAAACCAATAATCATCGGCAGGTAATAATGCGCCATTAAAACGACCGTTCCATCCGGTGTCTTCGGGGCTTAATGTTTTTAATAATTTTCCGTAGCGGTTATAAATTAAAATTTCCGAGTTGGGTTGATTATCACTTGATATACCGTAGATTTTCCATGTATCATGAAAACCATCATTATTAGGTGTGAAAAACTTTGGGAATCCTATAACATGGGCTTTTTGATTAACAGCACCACAATCGTTTTTTGTATCCTTTACCGAAATGGTATAAACACCAGGAAAAACATTTTCAAAAACGGGTTCACTTTGGTATGGAGCAATTACCACATTATTACTATCTAATAGTCTATACTCATAATCACCTTCACCCGAAGCTATAACAGTAATGCTATTATTTTTAGATACATCTTTAATTTCAATATTATCTATGGTTGCAATATTGGCTCCTTCAATAGTAATTATTCTACTTTTAGAACATCCAGCAGCATTTGTAACGGTAACATTATACGTGCCTGTTTCATTGATATTTATGGTATATGTATTCTCAGATGTCGACCAATTGTATGTGTAATTGTTTGGAGTATCGTTTATTAAATCTGCATTAATAGCAATGGTTTCTGGGAATTTATTAATACAATAGAAGAAAAAAGCTTCAGTTTCTATTTGTGGTAATTCGTTAACTGTGAGTTCGATTTCGCTTATACCATAACAGTTATTAGCATTTTCTATACGTGCATAAAGGGTTTGTGAGTAAGCTGTTATATTGGTGTAAATGTTGTTTAGGTTGTTTTCTTCTAATAAGGCATCCGTATAATTTTCAAAATACAAAATAGTTAAACCAGCAGGTAATCCATCTGTAAGTTGTATATCGGCATCATTTAAATCGAAGGTTTGAAAACCATCTTCAGTTCCATCATCATCGCATAAAATTAATTCGGCATCTTTAGAATCGGTGGAGCTCACCGCAATGGTTAATTCAGAATAATCAAAACAAGTGGTTGCTGGATTATAAACTTCAACATAAATAATTTGTGGGTTAGATGTGTTATTATAGCTCGTACCATCTATTTCTATAGTTCTGGCGCTATCTGAATAAAAACGAGTTTCTAAGTCTGCCACATTTCCTGTTACAGCTTCGTTGGCTTCGTTTAAAACAAAGGTAGTTCTGTCGTCTTTTAATCCATCTTCATCACATTGTAATAAAGTGTAATTGAAGGCTACGGGATTTTCGTTAAAATTCACATAAGCTTCTCCTTCTAAAGCACAGTCGCCGTTATTCGGGTCGATATAAACTTCGTAATGTCCGCTGGTATCTATAAATAGGTTAGCACTAGATTCAGCAAGCGGTAAACCATCTACAGACCAAGTATACGTGGCGCCAGTAATATCATCGGCTGCTAGGGTATAAGTATCGTTTTCGCACAAATCTAAATTAACAGTGCTTTTTTTATTTTGAATAATATCAATTTTTGTATTGAAAAAAGACTGAATAAAAGGAGGTAAACCTTGCGAGGATAAGTTAGGCGATAAGTTTACGGCATTATGCTCATAATTACTTGCTACTCCTAATTCGTTTGGATTGTTTATTACCGCTAGATATGGTAAACCTTGTCTGTAAGTGGAACTTAGTGCCCTATAGATTTTTCCGTTTGGAGCAAGTTGTAAACCACCTCGAAAAAGTTGTCTATCATCCAGAACTACAGCAGAATTTATAATATCTGGTGCGAGTAAATTATATTGAATAAGCTTCGATTCATGGTTGGCAGGGTTTTCATTGTTTTGGGGATTACTGTTATCCGAGAAATCGTTATATGTGCTAGCATAAAGTAATTCACTATTAGGAGAAAATTCTAGACCATAGGCTTTATTTGCAGAACCTGATATAGGTATAAGTAGCTGGTTGCTAACAATTCCTGTCGCTACATCAAAATCGTATAAATACATACCGTTTTGTACGTTACTGCATGCCATCTTAGTGCCATCTGGAGATAGTTTTAAATAGCCTCTATAATCTATAAAAATGGAAGACGGTAATTTAAATGTCGATTTAATAGGAGCATTTTGTACGCCAGTGTTGTCAACTTCGTAAGCATAAAAAGTGTCTAAATCTCCCTCGTTTCCATCGACCGATGCAAAAGCAATAACCCAAATAGAATTGGTGATACAATCTTTTAAAACGGCGGTTATTTTCTCAGAACAATCGTTTAATAAATTAACGTTTTTAGTAGTAACTTCACCTAAGCCACCATCTAGAGTGATATCAACTTCAGAATAATTTAATCCAAAATGGGTTTCGTTATTATTGTGGTCGTCTACTGTAAAAATGTAGTAAATATTTTCATCGTCTGGTTTGGGAACAATAATAGCCGATTGCGTACTCGAAGGATCTCCAAATAAACCACTACCATTGTTCATGATATCGTGGTTTCTATTCCAAACAGTTGTTCCATCTGTATAGAAAAGTAAATCTCCAAATTCATCAGAAATAGTTGCACAACCTTCATATGTGTTTAATTTTCCATCGGATAAAGTTGAAATACTATTAGAGGCTAAATCAAATTTAATGCCGCTGTTGTAACCAAAATACCAGGTAGATGCTTCACTTTGAGCGTAGATGTTAAATCCAACTAAAAAGAATAATGCGAGTAGTATGTTTTTTTTCATCTAGATAATAGCAATAGCTATCAAATATATTACAAATCGCGCTTTTTTAATAATTTAAACGATAAAAATACAAATAGTGCGGTCCAGCCAAGAACAATAGCGATTTCATACCAATGCACTAAATAATCGTAAGCTAGTTCTGCCTTTTCAGGGAATTTGGACATTGCCACGCGTTGAAAAGGTTGTTCTATTAAATTATACATAGATTGTAAAGGGAAGAAGTTTTGGATTTTAGTAGCCACATGATGATCGAATTGCCATGTAATTAATCCGAAAATAATCCATTCAGAAATAAACAAAATAAATAAGAATGCTAATGCAAAAGCAGAACGTTTTACGAGCATTCCTAAAAATAAACACAAGCTGAAAAAACCTAATAATTTTACGAAATAAGCCAATAGAAAATTGGTTTCTCTAATAATAATTCCGAATTCGGTATAGCTAGAATAATACAAGCCAATACAAAGTGATATAAGCCCAATTAACACTGTAGAAATTAAGGAGAAAAAAGCAATAGCATAGAATTTAGATAAAATAAATTCCTTTTTGCTTAAGCCGTCAATTAAGTTTTGTTTTATGGTTTTGTTACTGTATTCGTTACCAATCATGCTTACCACTACAATAGCGAAAAAGAACTTAAACTGCGAAGCAAAAAAGGTGGTTAAATGCCAAATTATTGGAAAGTTAAAAACACCTAGTTCTCCCAGTTCTAAGGTGAAGAAACCAAAAACATTTATTTTTATAGATGATAAAAGAATTACGAAAAAAGGTAAAATAAACGAAACAAAAATTAAAATTTTGCTAGTTCTATTTAATAAAAGCTTTTGTAATTCTAGGTTTAAAAGTCGTAACATGTGCTTTGCTTTTGGATGTATTAGTTGTTGTCGGTTAATTGTAAAAATTGTTCTTCTAAACTTTCTTTACGCTGCACTAAATGTGTGAGGATAATACCGTTTTCAAAAAGTTGTTTATTGAAATCTTCAGAACTTAAAGGTTCTTTTAGAAAAGCAGTAATCAAACCATCTTCAGTTTTTGTATGCGTAAATGATGGATGGTTTTCAATAAAGGCTAATAATTCATTTGGTTTATTACATTTCAATTCAAAAAAACCATGACTAGAAATCATTTCATCTACACGGCCAGAATATAGTTTTACACCTTTACGTAAAACAACTACATGCGAGCATACTTTTTCAACTTCATCTAATAGATGTGAAGCCAATAAAATGGTGGTGCCTTTAGATGCTATTTCTTTAATGATTTCTCTAATTTGATGAATACCCTGCGGGTCCAATCCGTTTGTAGGTTCATCTAAAATTAAAATTTCAGGATCGTTTAATAGGGCAGAAGCAATAGCTAAGCGTTGTTTCATTCCTAAAGAAAACGTACTGAATTTATGATCTTTTCTATCTAAAAGGCCAACAACTTCAAGTTTTTCTTCAATTTTATTTAAACCAACACCTTTTATTTTACAAACCAATTTCAGGTTTTGTGCAGCCGTCATGTATGGGTAAAAATTAGGGCGCTCAATAATGGCTCCTACCTTTTTTAAAGCATCGTGTGTTGAGGTGTTGCCATCGAACCAGTGAAAACTACCTTCTGTTTTGTTTACTACATTTAAAACAATGCCTAAAGTGGTCGATTTTCCGCTACCATTTGGGCCCAGAATGCCGTAGACATTGCCTTTGTTAATGGTGAAAGATAAATCTTTAACGGCTGTTAAATAACCGAATTTTTTGGTGAGATTCTTGATGGTTAATATAGATTCCAAACTATGTAGTTTTTAAAGCCTGAGTTTTTAAACGTTGGCATGTGTTAGTTTTTTAGTACGACGACCCGTTTTCTAATTTGTTACAAGAAAAGGAATAAAAGCTTTAAAATATATTGAATCGCATCATAAATTAATGATTTCAATTTTTAATTAAAAAATAATAATCAGATTAGATCACTTTAATTAATAGAAAAATATTTTATTTTTAGATATATTTACATTCTATGGAAGATTTAAAAATATCGAAAAGGAAACCATCATATCCGATAACGCCAAAATTGCATGATTACCTCTCGGAATATAATAGGAATACAAAAATCCCTATTTTTTACGACGATTTATTGCGTTTTCAAGGCTCGATAGTGGTTTATGATAAGGATGATAATGATACGCTCTGGATTCGGGTGTATTACAATGAGTTTGAGCGTGAAGAAATTGAGCATTCTCTAAAAAAAGTATATACCATTTTACATTCTGATGGAAACGAAAATATTTTTCAGTTTTTAAGTGTGGATGCTATAGATTTTTGCACCTTCGGAAACTCTAAGCCTTTCCGTATAAAAGTTCGTAATATTTTAAACGATAATTACACTTATTTTTATATAAAAATAGCAGATGCATCAAGAATTTACGGGCTAGAATTAGAGCACATGCTTTCGCCTTATAATTTGAATTTTCTAATTTACGAAAACACGTTAATTGAAGAGCATATTGTTGGAATTCCAGGCGATGAGTTTATAAAAAACTTTTTACCAAAATGCAGTAAATCGGAGAAAACGCAGATAGCTAAAGAATTTGTGAAGTTTAACGAACGTTGTATGATAAGGCTTTTAGGCGATATGAGATCTTATAATTACGTAATTGTGCCTACACACGATTTTGATCATGTAGTTTATAATATTCGCGCAATAGATTTCGATCAGCAATGCTATGAAGGAAAACTTAATATTTACAGACCACAATTTTTTAAAGAAAATTTAAAAATGGTAGAGTTGGTTACCGAGAGGGTACAAAAACTCTCTATCGATCAATATAAAATAGAAGAGCGTTCCATATTAGTAAAAAGGTTCAAAAGTTTTCGTGATAGAATAGAGGCATTATTGACTTGTATGGATGAAGATACCATTTCTAACGAGGAGAATATCACTTTATTAAAAACTAAAATTTTCGATTATACCCAGGATATCGAATTTAGAAATTGTAAAAATATGGGAGATATTTTAAGGCATACTTTAAGGTTTTTAACCCATAATTACGAGAATGTAAACATAAAAGGTTTTTATAACTAAGTTGCAGCTAGGTCGTGTAAACTTGTCCGCGATGCGGTTTTAAAGCATCACGAATCGGTTTCATATCCGCCTCATCAACTACTAAAAAAGCAATGCAATGCATTTCACTTAAAACCTCAATACCCGTAATGGTTATGTCGAGTTTTTCGAGTTTGATATATTCTTTTAAATGGATTACGTGGTGTTCTGCTATTTTTTGACCATTCGGCCCTCTAAAATCCCAGATAAGTTTAAGTTTACGCATGCTTATTAGTGTGCTAAATTAGTTTCAAATATACTTTAAAAAGTGTAATATATTTCTTTTTTAAACGTTTGTTAAAGCAACTTGCTTTATAGCTATATATTACTATTTTTGTTTTTATTAAAAATTTATATTTTCAGATGAAGTTTAAATATTTTTTTATTCTAGTTTCGTTCTTTTTATGTTTTTTATCAAATGCACAAACAACGGGTGAAGAGGTTTTACTTGAGGTTGGTGGCGATCCGGTTTATGTATCTGAGTTTATGAATGTTTATAATAAAAACTTGGATTTAGTACAAGATGAATCACAGAAAAATGTAGATGAGTATCTCAAACTTTTCACAAATTATAAGCTTAAATTAAAGGAAGCTAAAACTCTTGGGTTAGACGAAAAACGAACTTACAAACGTGAGTTGCTAAGTTATAGAAAGCAGTTGGCTAAAAATTTTATGACGGATAATACGGTTACCGAAGCTTTAGTAGAAGAGGCTTACAATCGTATTTCTAACGAGGTTAAGGCACAACATATTTTAGTGTTATTAGCCGAAGACGCTAATCCTACAGATACTTTGGCTGCTTATAATAAAATAAACAAATTACGTGAAGCAACTTTAGCTGAAGGTTTTGCAAATACAATGAAGCAAAAAGCCGATGGGAAAACAATAATTGCCGAACAATTGGGCTGGTTTAACGGTTTTAAAATGGTTTATGCTTTTGAAAATGCAGCGTTTAATACTGCAGTTGGAGAAACGTCTCAGCCATTTAGAACGCGTTTTGGATACCATATTGTTAATGTGCAAGATAAACGTAAATCACGAGGCGAGCTTACCGTAGCGCATATTATGATCGTAAAAAAGGAAGGCGATGTAGGAGCAGAAGATCCTGAAACTAGAATTCAAGATATTTATAAAAAAATAAATCAAGGTGAAGATTTTGAGGCTTTGGCTAAGCAATTTTCTGATGATAAAAGTTCGGCTTCAAAAGGCGGATTAATGCCTGCGTTTTCTGGCGGACAATTAAGTGCTACAGAATTTGAAGATGTTGCTTTTGGATTAAAGGAAATAGGCGAAGTATCCAAACCTTTTAAAACCCAATACGGTTGGCATATTGTTAAATTATACAATAAAAAGCCAATTGCAGATTTTAAGGAATTAAAAACAGAATTGGTTCAGAAAGTAAAACGTGACGAGCGTTCTAAGCGTATTGATAATGCGTTGTACAGTAAACTAAAAGAAACGTATAAAGTAAGTGGTGAGCAACCAAATCTTGATTATTTTGTATCGGTTTTAAATGAAGATTATTATAAACGCAAATGGAAATTACCATCGAGTTTTGAAGCAACAAAAACCTTGTTTACAATAGGCGAGAAGGAATTTAAATATAAAGATTTTGGTGATTTTTTAGTAAAAACCCAACGTAATCTACGTAATAACACACCTTTTAAGGCTATTGTAGAAGAAAAGTATATAGAATTTTTTAACATGAGTTTAGTGGATTATCACGAAGAAAATTTGGAGAATGTAAATCCAGAATTTGCAAATATTATTATGGAGTATCGTGATGGTTTATTGCTTTTCGACTTAATGGAAAACACCATTTGGAATGCTGCAAAAACAGATTCTGTTGCGATTCAAGAATTCTACGATTTAAATAGAAGTAATTATATTTCACCAAAACGAATAGATGCCGTAGTCGCTTCTTCATCGAAACAAAAAACATTGAAAAAAGTTTCGAAATTACTTTCTGAAGATATGAGTTTAGAGCGTATTAAAAACTTAGTGAATAGTAACGATGCCGTTGAAGTTATTTTTACTTCAGGAATTATGGATGCAGAGCATCAAACAATACCAAAAGGGTTTAAGTTTAAAAAAGGTGTTTCTAAAATTTTCAAGCATAACGATGCTTTCGAAGTTATTCAGGTTAAAGAAATTTTACCAAAAGCTCAAAAAACTCTAGAAGAGGCAAAAGGCTCTGTTATTTCAGATTATCAAAACGATAAAGAAGAAAAATGGGTAAAAACTTTAGCCGATAAGTATAAAGTGGTTATAAATAAGGACGTATTGAAAAAGGTGAAATCTCAAATAGAAAAACAATAGATGCAAAGAATAATCATTTTTATAATTTTAGCGTCATTAATGGTATCCTGCGATTTTTTTAGAAACGAGGAAGATAATCGCACACCAATTGCCAGAGTTAATAATTCGTATCTATACGAAGAGGATGTCTCACAATTAGTTTCCGAAGCCACTACAAAAGAAGATAGTGCAGTTTTAGTTGATAACTATATTAAAAATTGGGCTACAAAGCAACTGCTTTTAGATGGCGCTTTGCTTAATTTAAGTGAGGAGAAACAAGCAAGATTTGATAAATTGGTGAAACAATATAAAACAGATTTATACACTAAGGCATATATTGAGGCTTTAGTTAATAGAAGTATTGATACTGTAGTTGATCGAAATAAGGCAGAAGCTTATTATGACCTAAATAAAGATGTTTTTAAGTTGAATGAAGAATTAATTAAATTTAGATACATTCATGTAGATGAAAATATTATTGATTACAGTGGTATTGTAAAAAGATTTAAGCGTTTCACTGAAACCGATAAAAAGGAGTTAGATTCTATGTCTATTCAATTTAAATCCTATTCGTTAAACGATTCTATTTGGATAAAAGTAAGTCAGGTTGTTAGTAAAATTCCTGCTATTACACCCGAAAATAAAAATCAACTGTTAAAAAAATCTAATTTTGTACAGCTCAAAGATTCATTAGGAGTATATTTGATGCAAATTAATGATGTTTTAGGAAGAAATGATACGGCGCCGCTGGAATTTGTAACGCCAACAATTAACCAAATTGTTAAAAATAAGCGTAAATTAGAACTGATTAAAAAATTAGAAAAAGACATTACTAAGGATGCTATTAAAAATAAAGAATTTGAAATTTATAAATAACTTGAAATTTATTACTGTTGCTTTACTATGTATAGGAAATGCAGCATTTGCACAAGAAATTATTGAAGAAGAAGTTGACGTAAAAGTGGACTCTACGAGTTTAGCTCAAAACGTGAAAAGCGAGGTGCAAAGTGATTACAAAAAGCAAAAAGTAGATGCGGTTGCTGCGGTTGTTGGAGATTTTATTGTTTTAGAATCTGATGTTGATAAAACGTATTTGCAATTAGAAGCACAAGGTGTTAGTGTAAAAGACATTGAGCCGTGCCAGTTATTTGGAAAACTATTAGAAGATAAATTGTATGCGCACCATGCTATACAAGATAGTATTATAGTTTCTGATGCGGAAATACGCAGTATGGTGGATTACCAAATGGAGCAGTTTTTAGCTGAATTAAATGGTGATATGACACGTTTGTTAGCGCTTTATGAAAAAGATAGCGAGAAAGCGGTTCGAGAAGAAATGTTCGAAATCAATAAGAAGAATAAGTTAGCTAAGGAAATGCAAGCTAAAATTGTTTCGGAAATTGAGGTGACTCCAGAAGAAGTTCGTTTATTTTTCTCAAAAATATCTAAAGAAGATCGTCCAACGTTTGGAACAGAACTTAAAGTAGCTCAAATTGTTTCGGAACCTAAAGTATCAGAAGATGAAGAGCAACGTGTAATAGACAGATTAAAACAGTTTAAGGCCGATATTGTTGAAAAAGGTGCAAGTTTCCGTTCTAAAGCGGTATTGTATTCTGAAGATCCTGGTTCTGCTAGTCGTGGTGGTAAATATACCTTGAATAAGAAAAAACCTAGAATGGTTAAGGAATTTAGACAAGTGGCATTTGCACTTCAAGAAGGTGAAATTTCTGAGCCATTTAAATCTGATTTTGGTTACCATATTATAACGGTAGATAAAATTAGAGGTCAAGAATACGATGTAAGTCATATTTTATTAACGCCTAAGGTTTCAGATGAAGCTATAGCGGAAGCTAAAGAACGTCTTGAAAAAGTTAGAGATCGTATTGAAAAAGGTGATATTACTTTTGCAGATGCGGCTCGCGAAGCAAGTGACGAAAAAGAGACACGTAATGATGGCGGACAATTAATAAACCCTGCAACACAGGATTATAATTTCGAATTAACTAAAATGGATCCTGAGTTATATTCTCAGATTCAAGATTTAAAAGAAGGCGAAGTTAGTTTAGTTTTAACAGAGCAAGATAGAACAGGGAATATTAAGTATAAAATATTAAGAGTAACCGATAGAATAGATGAGCATGAAGCTAATTATGCTAGAGATTACTTAAAAATTAGAGAACTTGCTTTAGACGAAAAGAAAATTAAGGCCATCGAAGATTGGCAAAAAGAAAAAATAGCAGATACTTATATTAAAATTGGATCTAAATACAGAGATTGCGAGTTTTCTAGTAACTGGTTAAAAAACTAATTCTATGAGCGATGTTGCTGCCATTGAACAATTTGTAAATAAATTTAAGGCATTAAAAACCGAAGTTGCTAAGGTAATTATTGGTCAAGATGCTGTTGTAAATCAAATTTTAATTTCTGTTTTCTCAGGAGGTCACGCGTTACTTATTGGTGTACCTGGTTTAGCAAAAACCTTAATGGTAAATACAATAGCGCAAGCTTTAGGATTAGATTTTAAACGTATTCAGTTTACACCAGATTTAATGCCTAGTGATATTTTAGGTAGTGAAATTTTGGATGAAGACCGTCATTTTAAATTTATAAAAGGGCCTATTTTTGCTAACATCATTTTAGCAGATGAAATTAATAGAACACCACCAAAAACACAAGCAGCACTTTTAGAGGCTATGCAAGAACGTGCTGTTACAGTTGCGGGACATCATTATAAATTAGATTTGCCTTATTTTGTTTTGGCAACACAAAACCCAATTGAGCAGGAAGGAACATATCCTTTACCAGAAGCACAATTAGACCGTTTTATGTTTGCTATTAATTTAGATTATCCCACTTTTGAGGAAGAAGTTCAAGTTGTAAAAGCAACCACTAATGATGAAGAAGTAACGGTTAACGCCTTATTCTCTTCAAAAGAAATTGTCGATTTTCAGCATTTAATTCGTCGTATTCCTGTAGCAGATAATGTTATAGAATATGCAGTTTCTATGGTAGGGAAAACGCGACCAAATAGTGATACAGCTCCAGAAATTGTTAAAAATTATTTAGATTGGGGTGCAGGCCCAAGAGCTTCTCAAAACTTGATTTTAGCAGCAAAAACACATGCAGCAGTAAATGGTAAGTTCTCTCCAGATATTGAAAATGTACAAGTTGTGGCTGAAGGGATTTTAAGGCACAGAATTATTAAAAACTATAAAGCTGAGGCTGAAGGTGTTTCAGAAATAGATATTATTAAAAGTTTATTTTAAGTTTTAATTGAATTAAAACGGTTTAATATACTTATTGTATTCTCCAGGTTTAGAGGTTTGCTATAAAAATCAATAACGTTACAGTAGTTTTTAGCTTTTTCTTTATCAAAAACACTTGTACTTGACGTTAAAATAATAATTTTCGATTTGTGTTGGGTAGAATTAAGACGTTCTAAAAATTGCCAACCGTCTATATTTGGCATGTTCAAATCTAATAGAATAAGGTCTGGTTGATGTTCATAAATAGAATCAAGAGCTTCTTTGGGATTTGTGAAATCATATACATTTTTGCATAGACCAGAAACCTCAATAAGTTTTTTTGAGATTATGTTTGTAATGGATTGGTCATCCACTAAAAAAATTTTGAAATTAGTTACCTTTAAATTCATAATCTTTTTTATTATCAGAATTCTTAATGCTATTTTCGCTCTTTTCAACAACATTTTTAAGAACTTCATCAAGTTCTTTAGCAGAGGTTTTTATATGTTTTATAATGTCCTCTTTTAATTGCTCTGGATTATAATATTCTGAAATTTCAATAAGCCCTAGAATCCTGCTTAAAGGTTCTCTTAAATTATGAGCGCTAATGTTGGAGATTTCTAATAACTCGGTGTTTTTCAGTTTAACTTCTTTTGTTTTATCAATTATAACATTTTGTTGGTGCCCTAATATTTTTTCAATTTCTTTATTTTTATCGGCAACTAGCTTTACGGCATCTTCAAGGCTCTTGTTTTTAAGTATTAGCTGTTCTCCTAAATATAATTGTTGGTATTTAGAGGTAAAACCATCTACTAGTAAATGCATAATATCAATATCGGTTTTTGTAAATACTTTGGTGTCATCAGATAATATGGTTGTGCTAATATCAAGGGTATTACGTCCCATAAACCAGCCCCAGAAAAGAGGATTGGTTAGCTTAGTAATATCTGTGAATTCATTAAATTTATTTGGAATATCCGAACTGTTTAGTGGTATTTTATTTTTTAAAAGGTCTCTTTCAAAATCACAAAGTTTGTTGCCTTCTATCTTAGACCCATTGTTTGCGAAAAAAGTAAAAGAACACGTATTGTGATCCATTAAAATAGAGATTCGGAAAACTTGAAAATCCATTAGATATTTTAAGTTTTTACTTGTAACTAAAACAAGTTCTTCAATATTACGAGCTTTACTTATGCGTCCCGATAATTTTGAAAAAGCCTCGTAAGTAATTCTATATTTAGTTGATAAGATGTCCAAGGTTTAATTTGTTTTTTTTATCAAGCACTTACTTCCATCAACTCATTATCAATTTTAATTCCCGAAATGTCTGCTATGGTATTCAGCATATTAACTAAATCTGCTTGAGCCATTAACTCTTGTATTTCAGCATCATCAAAACCAGCGTCCTCTAAAGCCTGAAAATCAGCATCTGTGATTTGTGAATGATTTAAAGCTGCTTTTGTAACAATCTTTATAGCTGTTCTGTAACTTTCTGGAATAATTGGCGAATCAAGATTTTCTGTAACCCTAAAACCTTCATTAGAAGAAATCATTTGGCTCATACTATCGGCAAAAATACCATGTGTGTGCGAGCAATAATCACATCCTCTTTCTTTAGAAGCATTGTATATAATAAGTTGTTTAAGCACATTAGGGACATCTCCTTGCATTAAAGTGGACTTTAATTTGGCCCAATTACCTTCTAATAAAGTAGCGTTATTTCCTTGGCATTTAAACCAATTTAATACAAAAGGAAGTTGAAATGTTTTTTTTGTGTCGTCATAAACTGCTTTAACTCTTGGGGCAGCATCTTCATAAGATACTATTTCGTATCTTTTTTTCTTTACTAGTGTAGACATAATTAAGTGTAAGTTTTTATAGTTTTGGGTAGGTAATGATACAATATTTTTTGATAAACACAAAAACATAACGATTTTAGGACGCTACAGTAAAGATGTATTACGATATTAATAGTTTGAGATAGTTTATTTTTTATTAAGATTGATTTTACTACTCGTTTTTGGATTATTTTGCTCTTTTTTTCTTCCGACTGTATTAATTATTTGAAAAACCATTAGCTTAATTCAGAAATTATCAGTTTATAATCAATTATTTTTAAATTAATTTAAAGAATCATCAAGTATAATTATAAAACATTAGGATAATCATAATCATATTAAAATCTGATGTCACTATAATAATTTATTATCATAGCTGATTGCATTACGTGAATTCTTTTTAAAACTTTGCTATAAATTTTTTATGTTTGCAGAACTTATAAATAAGTTACACGGTTTTAGATATCTTGTGAATTAGAGGTATGTAATCCATAACGGCAAAACGTGTTAATACAACACGGGAAGTTGTTGGAAATACCATAATACTTTCTGATAAAAACGTAAAACTATCATTGGTAAAAGAAACGATAATAGAGATTTGTACGAGGAAAGAACTATATCGTTTTCGTTATCCATTTGTATTGTTTGTAAGGATACAATCTAATAAATGACTCTTATAGCCATTTATGTAAGCAGAAGAAGAGAAAATTATTATTTTATAAAGCTGTATTTAAACTAAATAGAAAAATATTATTTATGACCACTTATAAGGATTACATCAAGCAGATCGAAGAAAGAAAAGATCTAGGACTTCACCCACAGCCTATTGATGGGGCTGAGTTACTAAGCGAAATAATAGGGCAAATAAAAGATTTGGATAATGAGTATAGAGAAGATTCTCTTAACTTTTTTATCTATAATGTTTTACCTGGAACCACAAGCGCTGCTGGTGTAAAAGCTAAGTTTTTAAAGGAAATTATTTTAGGTGAATCGGTTGTTAAAGAAATAACACCTGCTTTTGCTTTAGAACAATTATCACACATGAAGGGTGGACCTTCAGTTGAAGTATTGTTAGATTTAGCTTTAGGTACAGATGCTGCTAAAGCTCAAGAGGCTGCAAAAGTATTAAAAACGCAAGTTTTCCTTTACGAGGCAGATATGGAGCGTTTAGAAAAAGCTTACCAAAATGGTAGTGCTATTGCTACGGAACTTTTAGAAAGTTATGCTAAAGCAGAGTTTTTTACAAAGCTTCCAGAAATTGACGAAAAAATTGATGTTGTAACATTTATTGCTGGAGTTGGCGATATTTCTACAGATTTATTATCTCCAGGAGGAGATGCGCACTCACGTTCAGATAGAGAATTACACGGTCAGTGTTTATTTGAGCACAACATAGAGCAACAAAACGAATTAAAAGCAGTACAAGCGCAACATCCTGATAAAAGAGTGATGTTAATTGCTGAAAAAGGAACAATGGGCGTTGGTTCATCAAGAATGTCTGGTGTAAACAACGTAGCATTATGGACAGGTGTAAAAGCTAGCCCATATGTACCATTTATAAATATTGCTCCGGTAATTGCTGGAACAAACGGAATTTCTCCAATTTTCTTAACTACAGTTGGTGTAACTGGTGGTATTGGTTTAGACCTTAAAAACTGGGTACAACAAAAAGATGCAGAAGGAAATACTATTCGTGATGAAGATGGGGAACCAGTTTTAAAAGAAGAGTATTCTGTAGAAACAGGAACTGTACTTACTATTAATACAAAAGAGAAAAAATTATATAACGGAGATAAAGAGTTAAAAGATATTTCTGCGGCATTTACACCACAAAAAATGGAGTTTATGAAAGCGGGTGGTTCTTACGCTGTTGTTTTCGGTAAAAAATTACAAACATTTGCTTCTAAAGTTTTAGGTGTAGATGTAGTACCTGTATATGCACCATCAAAAGAAATTTCTATTGAAGGGCAAGGTCTTACAGCTGTTGAAAAAATATTCAATAAAAATGCTGTAGGAACAACTCCAGGTAAAGTTTTACATGCAGGTTCAGACGTTCGTGTAGAAGTAAACATTGTAGGTTCTCAAGATACTACAGGTTTAATGACGTCTCAAGAATTAGAAATGATGGCTGCTACAGTTATCTCTCCAATTGTTGATGGTGCTTACCAATCTGGTTGTCATACAGCTTCTGTTTGGGATGATAAGTCTAAAGCAAACATTCCTAGATTAATGAGCTTTATGAACGATTTTGGTTTAATTACCGGTCGTGATCCTAAAGGGAAGTATTTCCCAATGACAGATGTTATTCATAAAGTATTAAACGATCTTACAGTAGGAGATTGGGATATTATTATTGGTGGAGATTCTCACACACGTATGTCTAAAGGTGTTGCTTTTGGAGCAGATTCAGGAACGGTTGCCTTAGCATTAGCTACAGGTGAGGCTTCTATGCCAATTCCGCAATCTGTAAAAGTTACTTTTAAGGGGCAAATGAAATCTTACATGGATTTCCGTGATGTAGTACACGCTACACAATCTCAAATGTTAAAGCAATTTGGAGGAGAAAACGTATTCCAAGGAAGAATCATTGAGGTTCATATTGGTACACTTACTTCAGATGAAGCCTTTACATTTACAGATTGGACTGCAGAGATGAAAGCAAAAGCATCTATCTGTATTTCTGAAGATGATACTTTAATTGAATCTTTAGAAATAGCAAAAGGTCGTATCCAAATCATGATTGATAAAGGTATGGATAATGCAAAACAAGTTCTTAAAGGTCTTGTTGATAAAGCAAATACTAGAATTACTGAGCTTAAAACGGGTATCAAACCATCTTTAAGACCAGATGCAAATGCTAAATATCATGCAGAAGTTGTTATCGATTTAGATGAAATCGCAGAACCAATGATTGCAGATCCAGATGTAAATAACGACGATGTTTCTAAACGTTATACACATGATAATATTAGACCATTATCTTATTACGGAGGAACTAAAAAAGTAGATTTAGGTTTTGTAGGATCTTGTATGGTTCACAAAGGTGATATGAAAATATTAGCTCAAATGTTAAAGAATGTTGAGGCTCAATATGGTAAAGTTGAATTTAAAGCTCCTTTAGTTGTTGCTCCACCAACATATAATATTGTTGATGAGTTAAAAGCAGAAGGCGATTGGGATGTTTTAGTAAAATATTCAGGTTTCGAATTTGATGATAGCGCACCAAAAGGTTTAGCACGTACTAAGTATGAAAACATGTTGTATTTAGAACGTCCAGGTTGTAACCTTTGTATGGGTAACCAAGAAAAAGCAGAACCAGGAGATACGGTTATGGCGACATCTACACGTTTATTCCAAGGTAGAGTTGTAAAAGATACTGGTGAGAAAAAAGGCGAATCTTTATTATCATCTACTCCAGTTGTAGTATTATCTACAATTTTAGGTAGAACTCCTACTATGGCAGAATATGAAGCCGCTGTAGACGGTATTGTTTTAACGAAGTTTAAGCCTTCAACAAAACAATTAGTTAGATAATCAAAATATAAATTTTTTATAATTAAAAGCCTGAATCTTAGATTCAGGCTTTTTTTGTTTTATAGAGTCAATTATACTTTTTTTCAAGTCAATAAAAACAATTGTAATATTTTAAATTTGAAGTTAGAGTGAAGACATCTTTATGTCTTTAATTTTATTAATTTTTGGAGTTAAATATTTAGAACAGTGAATATTATTTTAGAATTATTTAACGTTATCAAAATGTGAAAATATGATTATAATAATTCTATATTTTGTACATTGTAGTAATTAAAATTCAAATAACAAAAAAACAAATATTTTATGGCATTTGACATCGACATGATTAAGGAGGTTTATACCAAAATGGCAGAGCGTGTAGACAAAGCACGAGGCATTGTAGGCAAACCATTAACACTTTCTGAAAAGATTTTATATTCTCACCTTTGGGAAGGAAACCCTACCAAGGCTTTCTCGAGAGGTAAGGATTATGTAGATTTTGCGCCAGATAGAATTGCTTGCCAAGATGCAACAGCGCAAATGGCACTTTTGCAATTTATGCAAGCCGGAAAATCTTCAGTAGCTGTGCCAACAACGGTACATTGCGATCACTTAATTCAGGCAAAAGACGGAGCAGCAACAGATTTAAAACATGCGAACAGTGTAAGTAGCGAAGTTTTTAATTTTTTAGAATCTGTATCTAATAAATACGGAATAGGTTTCTGGAAACCAGGAGCAGGAATTATTCACCAAGTAGTTTTAGAAAATTATGCTTTTCCAGGAGGTATGATGATTGGTACCGATTCTCACACAGTTAACGCTGGAGGTTTAGGAATGGTAGCCATTGGAGTTGGTGGAGCCGATGCTGTAGATGTTATGGCAGGAATGGCTTGGGAACTTAAATTCCCTAAATTAATAGGTGTGAAGTTAACTGGTAAATTATCAGGATGGACAGCACCAAAAGATGTTATTTTAAAAGTGGCCGGAATTCTTACTGCAAAAGGAGGAACTGGGGCTATTGTAGAATATTTTGGTCCTGGAGCAACTTCAATGTCTTGTACAGGAAAAGGAACTATTTGTAACATGGGAGCTGAAATAGGAGCTACAACATCTACTTTTGGTTATGATGAGTCTATGGAACGATATTTACGTGCTACAGACAGAAACGATGTTGCCGATGCTGCAAATAAAGTTAAAGGATATCTAACTGGTGATGCTGAAGTTTATGCAAACCCAGAGCAATATTTCGACGAAGTTATTGAAATTAACTTATCAGAATTAGGACCATTATTAAACGGACCTTTCACACCAGATTTATCTACACCAGTAGGTAAAGACATGAACAAGAAAGCAACCGCTAACGAGTGGCCATTAAAAGTAGAATGGGGATTAATAGGGTCTTGTACCAACTCATCTTACGAAGATTTATCTCGTGCATCATCCATAGCACAGCAAGCCTTAGATAAAGGTTTAAAAATGAAATCGGAGTTAGGAATTAACCCAGGATCGGAACAAGTGCGTTATACTGCCGATAGAGATGGTATTATAGGTATATTTGAAAAACTAGATGCTAAAATATTTACAAATGCCTGCGGACCATGCATTGGACAATGGGCAAGATATAGCGATCCTAAAAACGCACCAAAAAACAGCATTGTACACTCGTTTAACCGAAACTTTGCTAAACGTGCCGATGGAAACCCAAATACACATGCATTTGTGGCCTCTCCAGAGATCACAGCAGCTATTGCTATTGCAGGTCGTTTAGATTTCAATCCATTAACCGATAAGTTAATTAACGAGAATGGTGAAGAAGTGATGTTCGATGAGCCAACAGGATGGGAATTACCACCAAAAGGGTTCGAAGTAAAAGATAACGGATACCTTGCTCCAGAAGCAGATGGTAGCCACGTAGAAGTAAAAGTAGCCGAAGATTCGGAGCGTTTACAATTACTTACACCATTCACACCTTTGGGTAACACCATTAATGGCGCTAAATTATTAATAAAAGCCTTAGGCAAATGTACCACCGATCATATTTCTATGGCAGGACCATGGTTACGTTTCCGTGGGCATTTAGATAATATCTCTAACAACTGTTTAATTGGAGCCGTTAACGCATTTGGAGAAAAAACTAACTTTGTTAAAAATCAATTAACAGGAGAATTTGGTGGCGTTCCAGATACAGCAAGAGCATACAAAGCAGCAGGCGTAAAAACAATTGTAGTTGGCGATCATAACTACGGCGAAGGATCTTCTCGTGAACATGCAGCCATGGAGCCAAGACACTTAGGAGTAGCGGCAGTTATTGTAAAATCGTTCGCTCGTATCCACGAAACAAACCTTAAAAAACAAGGGATGTTAGGTTTAACTTTTGCTAACGAAAGCGATTACGATTTAATTCTAGAAGATGATACTTTCAACTTCACAGATTTAAACGCATTTGCTCCGGGAAAACAATTAACATTAGAAGTTGTTCATGCCGATGGAAGTAAAGATGTTATTAAACTAAACCACACTTATAACGATGCTCAAATTGCATGGTATAACGAAGGTTCTGCTCTTAACTTAATTAAGAAAGAGAATAACGCTTAATTAATAAATTAGACCTGCAAAGGACGTATGCTGAATTTCTTTTCAGTATAAAATTCTTGTAGGTTCTTTAATAGTATAAAAATCCGGCTCTCGAGCTGGATTTTTTGCTTTTATATTATATCTGTTAGGGCGTTACCACAAGGGCCGGGCTTTCACTACTCGCTTTTTTGTGTTGCATAGGTGCAACAACACAAAAAGAGCTCAAAACATGCCGTTCAATCCCTAACGCAAGTGTTTGCTGGGGTTTAGTTTTAATTTAAATGCTGGATAATACTAAAAAAGTGAATTAATTAAATAAATACTACCTGTTTTTGCCTTGCCAAAGATTCTTTTCTATTAGTTGTTTATCAATTTTCGCTACAATTTCAAAATTCTTTAAGCCATTCCAGTTTGGTGCAATTAATAAATGCTTTGGCGATTCGCTAATAAAACGTTCTATTATAATATCTGGTCGCAACAAGGCTACAAAATCGGTTATTAAATCGATATACTCTTCCGCAGAATATAAACTGAATTTTTCTGGAGTTTTTTTAAATTGGTGCGCCATCATAGTATGTTTTACAATCTGTAAATGGTGCAGTTTTAAACTGTTTATTGGCAATTTAGACAACTTGGTGGCATGGTTTAAAATATCGTTCTTGGTTTCTCCTGGTAAACCAATAATCATATGTGCTCCTAAATGTAAACCCTTGTTTTTTGCAAGTTCATATGCATCAACAGTTTCTTGAAAGCTATGGCAACGGTTTACATCTTTTAAAGTTTTGTCTAAAGTACTTTCTACTCCAAACTCTAATGAAATGAAGTACTCTTTAGATAAACTAGATAGAAAATCAATTAAATCTGGATTAATACAATCTGGTCTTGTACCAATAACCAGCCCAATTACTTTAGGATGATTTACAGCTTCATTATACAATTGCTTTACTAAATTAATATCTGCATAAGTATTGGTGTAAGCTTGAAAATACGCTAAATAGCGTTGTGTTTTATATTTTTTTGAGAAGAATGTGATGCCTTCATCTAATTGTTGTGTGATGCTTTTTTCTGGTTTGCAATAGTTTGGATTAAAGGTGTTGTTATTGCAATAAGTACAGCCTCCTATGCCTTTAGAGCCATCTCTGTTAGGACATGTAAAACCTGTATCTAATGAAATTTTTTGAACGCGTTCGGAAAACTGCTCTTTGATAAAAGATGAGTAATCGTTGTATCGTTTATTGTTGTTATTGAATTTCATTTGGTAAACAAAATTAGTGATTATCCTTTAATAATTATTACTATAAAATGGATTTCTCCCTTCGTAGAAAAGATAAAAAAAGTAACAAAAAAAGACTGCCTTTTTAGGCAGTCTCTTTAATCCAAAAATCTAAAAAAGCTTTTTATTTCTTAACTAATATAGGTTCCGGAATTTCAATACGGTCGCTATACATTTGCCATACTTTAAAACCTCCTGCAACATTTGCAATATGAGTTACACCGTTATTTCTTAAAATTAATTCGGCTAAATAACCTCTTAATCCTTTTTGACAGAAAACAATAACTTTTTTATCGAGACTCTTTATAAAATCTACAGATTGTCTTAACTCATCCAAAGGGTAATTTACGGCTCCAGGAATCGTTCCTTTTCCGTATTCTTCAGCCGTTCTGGAATCTACTAGTAAATAGCCTTCGTTTAAATTATTATCTTTCATTAAAAGTTCCAAATCCTCTACAGATATTTGCTCACTTCTATTGTTTATAATATTTTCGGCTACAAAACTTGTAACTACCACAGGGTCTTTTGCTGGAGAAAATGGAGGTGCATATGCTAAATCTAATTGTGCTAAATCTGTAATTTTTAATTTAGCATAAATGGCTGTACTCAATACATCTACACGTTTATCAACGCCAACTTCTCCAAAGAGTTCTGCTCCTAATATTTGTTCGGTTTCAGGACTGTAATAAATCTCTGTGATTAAATCCTTTTGTCCTGGATAATAACCTGGTGTAGAACCTGCAACCGTTAAAACGGTTTTAAATGGAATACCTTTTTGAGTTAATGCTCTTGCATTCATTCCAGTTCTTGCCAAGGTATAATCAAATACTTTTACTATAGCTGTTTTGTAAGCGCCTTTAAATTCAATTGTTCTACCTACTGCATTAGCTCCTGCTGCACGCCCAGCTTTATTAGAATGCGTTCCTAAAGGAAAGTAATCATACTCATTTGTTTGTAAATTTTTAATCGATACATTGTCTCCTGCAGCATATACATCTTTTATAGATGTTTCCATTAATTCATTTACTTTCAATGCACCATTATCAATGGCTTCAGCACCTTCTGCAAGTAATAAATCTGTATTTGGTTTAATACCCACACTTAAGATTACAAAATCGGTTGGAATGCTTTTTCCAGCTTGAGTAACTACTGCGTTAATTTTTCCGTTTTTATCAATATCGAATTTAGAAACAAAGCTTAATGTTAGAACTTCAATACCTTTAGAAGCTAATACGTTTCCTGCAAAGATTCCGAATTTTTGTTGCCACATATTTAAAACATGCGAATCGCCTTCAATTAAAGTAACTTCTTTTCCAGCCTCTTTAAGGTTTTCAGCAACTTCAACACCTATTAAACCTGCCCCAATAACGGTTATATGTTTGGATGTGCTTGCTAATCCTTCTTTCGTGATTTTATCATAATCAATCATAGAGCGGCAAGTAGACCAATTATTGGCTAATTTTATATTACCTATTGGAGGCACAATAGATTTTGCTCCTGTGGCAAAAATTAGGGTATCATAAGTATAACTCTTTGTCTGAGAATAAACTGTTTTGTTTTGAGTGTCAATTTTTATAATTTCTTCGTTTAAATGGACATCAATATTAAATCGGTTTTGAAGTAATTCTGGTTTTACTACCATTAAATTGTCTCTACTCTCGATAACACCTGAAAATGCATATGGCATCCCGCAGGTTGCATAACTAATATTGGCTCCTTTTTCAAACAAAAGAATTTCAGCTTGTTCGTTTTCACGTCTTGCTTTTGCTGCTGCAGATGGACCTGCAGACAAACCTCCGATAATTATAATTTTTTTCATCTATATGACTAATTTAGATGCTAATTTCAGTCAAATATTTTACTTAGTATGTAATATTTGTTACTATAACGATTTCTTTAATTGATATTTTATTATATTTTTTGTGTATTCGCTGTTTTAGTTTATAAATCATGAAATTCGGCTAGCAACTAATAAGGAAAATAGAATTAAAGAAGCACAAACAAGGCTTAATGTTTTAGCATATGTATTTGGGCGTTACCCGAAAAGGGTCGGGCTTTCACTACTCGCTTTTTTGTGTTGCATAGGTGCAACAACACAAAAAGAGCTCAAACAGGCCGTTCAATCCCTAACGCATTTAAGTAGGCTAAAAACAGAATGTAAAGGCTGTATTCCCTATTTTAGAATTTAATTAGCGAATAATTGTTCATTTGGTATATGGTTAGCACACTCATGGCCGACAATGCAACTTTAACTTCAGGTAATAAATCTGCTTTATTGTAACCACTATAAGACATAGATTGACCACAAACAAAAACATCAACACCAATATCAGAAAGTGATTTAATTAAGTGTTCATTAGGGTTTTCTACTTTAAATTTTTCATTATAAACATTAGAAGATAGAGCATCTTTTGTTGATCCTCCATGCAAAACAAGTGCT